>NZ_ATDO01000078.1:0-234994 GCF_000445085.1 Sphingobium sp. HDIP04
TGGGCGAGGGCGTCGGAGCCGGCGTCGGAGCCGGCGTCGGGGCGGGGGTCGGCGTGCCGTCATCTCCACCGCCTCCGCACCCAGCCAGCATCAGCGTGGCGGCGGCGATAAGGCCGATCGAGGATAGCTTTTCGCGTGCCCGAAACACAATCACGGTCCCTTCTTGCGGAACGTCGATCCTGAATCAGTAAACCGCCACCCGGCGGGACGGGCGGTCGAGGCGGGAGGTCTTATAAAGTAAAATGAGAAATTCCGGGATATAACGGTGGGTATAATCCATCCGCTATACTTAACTAGTATACATCCTTAATTGATAGACTATTTGACCATAACGGAAATTTTTTATGCCGATATTTGTTCATTGAAGTTGACATTGGAACATGCCTGACCGCAAATTAACCATGGGTAAAACTTCAAAAAACCGAGTCGCCCCAGATAGATGCGTGGTGTGACTGTAGCCCTGAGCGGATCGCCCGGCCTTGGGAACCGCAGCGGGCATATCAGAAGATGATTTTTATACCCTGACGCAGCCTCATCGACGCGGATAATGGCTGGGAAACCCAGAACGGCATATTTTGTCTTCAATGCCGGGCATGAGCGTTGCGCTCTATTGTCCGTTGTGCATGCGCGTCCGGTTTTTATTGACGAAAACCAAAAGATATTGGGTCGCAAACCTATGAAATGATTTCGACATTCATAAGTTTAGGGGTTTGCCATGACCTATGGCCACAGCGTCACTATCGACGGCTCTTTGGATGACTGGTTCGCGACCGACCGGATCGACGACAACAGCGCCCCCGGCTACCAGGTCTATGCGACCCTGGACAATGACGCCTTCGTCTTCGCCCTGACCGCGCCCGTTGCCATAGGCGCGGACACCACCGTCTGGCTGAACACGGACGGCAAGACGTCCACCGGCTACCAGATATTCGGCTTCGCGGGCGGCGCGGAATATAATATCAATTTCGCGGCTGACGGAACGGTGAACCTCTATAGCGGCGCGGCGGGCGAAACGCTGGTGCTCGGCGGCCTGCAGGCGGCCTGGTCGGCGGACCGCACCACGGTGGAATTCCGCCTGCCGACATCCTCGGTGGGCAATCCGGCGGCGATGTACAGCTATTACGACATCAACAACCTGTCCAACAGCTTCATGCCGTCCAACTATCAGTCCGCCCCGTTCACGGTCTTCAACCAGACGAGCGCGACCCAGGCCCCGGACATGCGGATCGGCATCGTCTTCTCCCAGACGACCGCCGACGCCTATTTCAGCCCGACCGCCTATTCGCAGCTTTTCATGTCGGTCCAGGCGCAGGCGATCCAGGCCGGCATCCCCTTCGACATATTGACGGAGGCCGACCTTACCGATCTCAACAAGCTGTCCCATTACGACGCGCTGGTCTTCCCCTCCTTCCGCAACGTCCCCGTCGACAAGGTGGAGGCGATTTCCCACACGCTGGAAATGGCCAGCAAGCAACTGGGCATCGGCCTGATCACGGCGGGCGAGTTCATGACGAACCAGCCGCATGTGCCGGGCGGCGCGATCGGCGGCGATCCGCTGCCGGGCGATCCCTATGCCCAGATGAAGCTGCTGTTCGACGCCACCCGCGTTACCGGCGGCACCGGCGATGTGGTGGTGACCGCGACGGACCCGACCGGCCTCGTCCTCGACCATTATGCCAACGGGCAGCAGGTGAACAGCTATAGCGGCGTCGGCTGGAACGCCTTTGCCAGCGTCAGCGGCACCGGGCACCAGATCGCCACCGAAACCATCGACGGCGGATCGGCCTATGCCGCCGCCCTCGCGACGCAGACCGGCGCGGCGCGCAACGTGCTTTTCTCCAGCGAAGGCGTGATGGCCGACGCCAACATGCTGCAACAGGCGATCAGCTACGCGGCCAACGGCACTGGCCTGTCGGTCGGCCTGCATTTGTCGCGCGAATCCGGCATCGTCGCCGCCCGCGTCGACATGGACCAGAGCCAGGAGCTGGAGGACGTCGACCCTCCCGGCAGCACGCCGGGCATCTACGACAAGCTGCTGCCCATCCTGATCCAATGGAAGGCGGATTATAATTTCGTCGGCAGCTTCTACCTGAATGTCGGCAACGGGACCAACGGCACCGGGACCGACTGGGCGGTGTCGCTGCCCTATTACAAGGCGCTCCTCGACCTCGGCAACGAACTGGGCACGCACAGCCTGACCCACCCGGACAACACCAACCTGCTCAACGCGCAGCAGATCCAGACCGAATTCCAGAACAGCATCGCGATCCTGAACCAGCAAATCAGCGCCTATCTCAACCAGCCGTTCCAGATCACCGGCGGCGCCGTGCCGGGCGCGCCGGAATCCCTGCCGGTCTCGCAGGAGATCATGAAATATGTGTCGGATTATCTGACCGGCGGCTATGCGGCGCAGGGCGCGGGCTATCCCAACGCCTTCGGCTATCTGACCCCCGCCGACCAGAGCAAGATCTATTTCGCGCCCAACACCTCCTTCGACTACACCTTCATCGAATTTCAGAAGAAGACCGTGGCCGAAGCGACCGCGCTCTGGATCGGCGAATTCGACAAGCTGGTCGCCAATGCGGGAACGCCCGTCATCGTCTGGCCCTGGCACGACTATGGCGCGGCGGATTTCCTGTCGGGCAGCCCGACGGTGGACAGCCCCTATGATATTTCGCTGTTCACAAGCTGGATTCAGCATGCGGTGGCGGCGAACATGGAATTCGTCACGCTGGATGACCTGGCGGCGCGCATGACGGCGGTGAAGAACGCCACGATCACCACGACCGTGGCGGGCAACAGCATCACCGCCAGCGTCGGCGGCGCCAATGTCGGCAACCTGTCGCTGGATGTCGAGCGCCAGGGCGCGCTGGTCATCCAGAATGTGACCGGCTGGTACGCCTATGACAGCGACAGCGTCTTCCTGCCCCAGAGCGGGGGCACCTTCAAGATCACTCTGGGAGCAGCGGCGGACGATGTGACGCACATCACCGACCTGCCGATGCGGGCCGTGCTGCTGAGCGTCGCCGGCGACGGCCATAACCTCGCCTTTTCGATCCAGGGAGAGGGGAAGGTCGTCATCGACATCGCCAATCCGGGCACGGACGGGATCGTCGTCACAGGGGCGGCGGGATATAGCCAGGTCGGGGAGATCGTGACGGTCGACCTGGGCGGCTATGGCCTGCACAACATCATGCTGGAATATAAGAATCCGCCGGTGATCGTCTCCAATGGCGGCGGCGCCACGGCGACGCTTTCCATGGGGGAGAACGGCACGGCCGTGACAACCGTTGTCGCGACCGATGCGGACGTGGGGACGGTGATCGGCTATTCCATCTCCGGCGGAGCGGACGCCGCGAAATTCAGGATCGACGGCGCGACGGGAGCGCTGACCTTCCTCAGCGCGCCGAATTTCGAAGCGGCCGGCGATGTCGGGACGGACAATGTCTATGACGTCATCGTCCGCGCATCCGACGGCACGCTGTACGACGATCAGGCGATCGCGGTCACGATCACCAATGTGAACGAAGCGCCGGTCATCACCTCGAATGGCGGCGGGGCTTCGGCGGCGGTCTCCATCGCCGAAAACCTGATGGCCGTGACGACCGTGACCGCGATCGATCCCGATGCGGGCACGGTGCTGGCCTATTCGATCGTCGGCGGCCCGGATCGCGCGCTGTTCTCGATCGATCCTTCGACCGGCGCGCTCGCTTTCCTCAGCCCGCCCAATTACGACCTGCCGGGCGATGCGAACGGAAACAATGTCTACAGCCTGACCGTGCGAGTGTCCGACGGCGCGCTGTTCGACGATCAGGCCATCAACGTCACCGTCACCAATGTGAACGAGCAGGCGCCGGTGATCACCTCCGGCGGCGGCGGCGACACGGCTGCCATCTCGGTTTCCAGCGGCACGCGACCAGTGATGAAGGTTACGGCTGTCGATCCTGATGCCAACACGACGCTGGCCTATTCCATCGCGGGCGGCGTGGATGCGGGCAAGTTCACGATCAACGCTTCGACAGGGCAGCTCAACTTCGTGAGCACGCCCAATTATCTGCTGCCGACGGACGCGGGCAGGGACAATGTCTATGACGTCATCGTCCGCGCGTCGGACGGAACGTTTCATGACGAGCAGGCCATCGCCGTCACCGTGACCATCCTCAACGCCCCGCCGATCATCATCTCCAACGGCGGCGGCGCATCCGCCACCATCCGCATGGCCGAAAACGGCACGGCCGTGACGAAGGTCACGGCGACGGACGTCAACCTGGGTCAGTCAATCACCTATTCGCTGGGATCGGCCGTGGACGGCGCGCTCTTTTCCATCGATCCCCAGAGCGGCGTCCTCACCTTCAAGAGCGCCCCGGATTTCGAGGCGCCGGCCGATTCCAACCTGGACAATCGCTATCAGGTCCAGGTGCTGGCGACGGACAGCCTGGGGGCTCAGGATTTCCAGAACCTGACGGTCGTGGTCAACAATGTCTCCGGCCTGTCGCTGACGGCGGCCAGCGGCGGTTCGACGCTGATCGGCCAGGGGGAGGAAGACACGCTGAGGGGCGCGGGCGGCAACGACACGCTGATCGGCAATGGCGGGTCCGATACGCTGAACGGCGCGGGCGGCAATGACAATATCGATGGCGGCGCGGGCGCCGACCGCATCACGGGAGGAGCGGGCGCGGACATATTGACGGGCGGCGCCGATGCCGACCTGTTCATCTACAATGCGACGGGCAACAGCACGCTCGCGGTCATGGACCGGATCATGGATTTCCAGCAGGGGATCGACCGGATCGACCTGTCCGGGATCGACGCGCTCTCCGCGCTGTCGGGAAACCAGGCCTTCAGCTTCATCGGCAATGCAGCCTTTTCAGGGGCGGGCCAGCTCCATGTCTATTCCAACGGTACGGACAGCTTTGTCGAGGCGAATGTCGACAATAATCCGGCGACGGTGGATTTCGCGATCAGGCTGATCGGGGTGCACAACCTGACCGCGAGCGATTTCCTGCTTTAGCGACGGGGCCGGAGAATGGCTGGCATCGGCTTCAGATTGGACCGGATAGCCCGGGAAGAGGGATTGGGCGGGATCGCCAACGCCGCCTTTCACGGGGCCGTGGTCAGTTCCGGGCCGTGGCTGATGACCGCCCTCGCGGTCTTCCTGCTACAGAGTTGGACGCGGTCCGCCATGGCTCCCGCCGATCATGCGATCATCCAGACCAGCCTGGTCTATGCCTTCGGCGTATCGACGGTGATCACGGCGCCATTGGCGATGATCGCGACCCGCATGGCGTCGGATCGCTTCTATCTGGGGGAGCGCGACGCCATCCCCGCCATCCTGCTCGCGGCGCTGGTGTGGGCGACGCTGGCCTCGCAGATCGCCGGCGGTCTGCTGTTCGGCCTGGCCGGAAGATTGCGGCCGGACCTGTTCCTGCTCGCGACCGCCATTCTGACGCTGTTCTCGCAAATCTGGATCGCCAGCCCCTTCCTGCACGCGACATGGCGGCATCGGCCGATCTTCCTGGCCTATTTTTGCGGCATCGCGATGGTGACCCCGTGCCTGGTGCTGTTCCGGCCGACCGCGCCGGCCGCTGTCCTTGCATCCATCGCGGCGGGCCTGACCGTGACGCTGGCGCTGCTGATCGCCGCGATACGGGATGATTTTCCCAACAGCCCCGACTGGCGGACGGACTGGATCGGCCGGACGCCCGGCGTGCTGGCGCTGGGCGCGGCGGGGCTGGCCAATGCGCTGGCGATCTGGATCGACAAATGGCTGCTCTGGTGGGCGCCGGGCAGCGTCCAGGCCGTGGGGGCGCTGCGCGTCAATCCGGTCAACGACCAGGCCAGCTTCCTCGGCCTGCTCACGATGATCCCCGGCCTGACGCTGATCCTGGTCACGACGGAGACGCGGTTCGACCGCGCCTTCGCGGCGCTGATGGGCCATTGCATGGGCACCGCCAATCGCCGCCGGATCGAAAAGGCGCGGCGGAAGGTCGGCCGGACGATCCGGCTGGACCTGCGGCTGCTGATGGTGGAGCAGGCGATCCTCGCCGGCTTCTGCTGGGTTCTGGCGCCGGAGATCATCCGCCTGCTGGACATGAACGCGCGCGGCATATTCGGTTTCCGGCTGACGGCGGTTGGCGTGGTCTTCCACCTCGTCGCGATCCAGATGAGCATCATCCTCTCCTATTACGACCTTGCCGGCCGGATCGTGGCGGTCTGGGGCAGCTTCCTGCTGGCGAGCGCGGCGGGCACGCTGCTGTTTCGCGACAGCGGCTTCGCCGGCTTCGGCTTCGGCTATCTGGCGGGCGCGGTCACGGCGGCCTCGCTGGCCGTCGCGCTGGTGGCGGAGGCGACGGGCAGGCTCACCTATCTGCTTTTCGTCGGCAATAATCCGGCGGTGGTCGGCAATAGCGGCCTGTGGGCGAGGTTCTGGCCATGAGCGTCCTTCCCTTCCGCCGCCGCGATCTGCTGGCGCTGTCGCTGATGGTGTTCGGCCTTTCGGCCCGCGCTCTGCCCGAAATCGGCGCGGCCGATGGCTGGGGCGTGGATTATGGCGAGGCGACCGACCCCGCCGTGGCCCGCCGTTTCGGCCTTCTGGTGCTGGAGCCGGACTTCGCCCGCCCGCTCGCCCCGCTGCGCGGTCCCGGCAGCCGGTTGCTGGGCTATATCAGCCTGGGGGAGGTCCATGCCGGACGCCCCTTCATCGCCGAACTGGAAAAGGCGGGCGCGCTGCGGCAGGCCAATCCGAACTGGCCGAAGGCGCGGCTCGTCGACCTGCGCGATCCCGCCTGGACCGGCCTGGTGATCGAACGCCTGATCCCCGCCATATTGCGCAAGGGCTATGACGGCATCTTCATGGACACGCTGGACAATGCGGAGGCGTTGGAGCGGCAGGATGCCGAGCGGAACAAGGGCATGGTGGCCGGCGCCGCGCGGCTGGTGCAGGCCATTCGCGCGCGCTTCCCCGACATGGCGATCATGATGAACCGGGGCTATGCCCTGCTGCCGCAGGTTGCCGGTCGGATCGACATCGTGCTGGCGGAGGCCATGGCGTCGCGCTGGAACTTCGCGGAGGGGCGCTATGAGATGACCTCCGCCGAAGACTGGCAATGGCAGGCGAACCATCTGTTCGCGGCCAGGCGGATCAATCCCCGCCTGGGGCTCGCCACGCTCGATTATTGGGATATGCGGGACACGGCCACTGTCGCCAGCCTCTATGCGCGGGAACGCGCCGCCGGATTCCAGCCCTATGTGTCCACCCTGGCCCTCGACCGGCTCATAGCGGAACCCCTGTCATGAAGATCGAAGCGCTGCGCAATCCGAACATGGCGTTCGTCGGACCGATTGCGGGGGGCGGGCTGCTGATAGCCGCCGCGGTGCTGCTGATGCCCAGCCACTGGCAGATCGCCGATGCGATCCGACGGGCGACATTCGCGCCGCCGCCGGTCGCCATGCCCTTGCCTCCACCGGGCACGGCCATTCTGATGCAGCGCTTCGCGCAAGGGAAAAGCCTTTCTCCTCCCGACCTCCAACGGCTGTTGAACGCTTCCGTGGCGACGGCCGACGCAAAGGTTCTGGGACGGCTTGCGGACGCCCTGGCGCGGGGCGGCGCGCCGGTATCGAGCGCGCGGCTGACCTATGACATCATGGCGGGCGGACGTCCGGAGGTCGCGCTCGCCTTCCTGGAAGGCCGGCCGGACCGCGCTGCCCCGGCCCATTGGCGCCTGCGCTTCGACCTGCATCGCAAGGTCGGGGATGCGCAGGGCGCTGCGGACCTGGCGCGGGCGGCGGTGATGAACCCCGGAACCGCCCCGGCGAAAGATCTGGTCGAGGCCAGCTATGCGCTCGGCCAGCCGGACCTGCTGATCCTGGCGGCGGAACATGGCGCCATGGCGCCGCTTGACCCCGCCCGGTCGCTCGATCTGGCATCCTGGGCGAATGCGGCGGGACGCTATGACCTCATCGCCCGGATCGATCGGTTCGGGACGCCGCGCTGGCGGGAGCGGAACCCCTGGCTCGCCATGACCCTGGCGCAGCGGTCCGGCGACATCCGTTCGGCGCTCCGCTATGCCGCCATGCTGCCCACGGGGCGCGACGCGGCCCGCGAAAGCATCGTCATGGCATCCGGAAACGGGGATGCGGTGCGGCGATGGTTGCTTGATCGGGCGGCCGAGCCAGGCGCAGACCGTCCCGCCATCGCGCAACGCCTGCTGGAAAGGGGCTTCCGATCGGATTCCATCGCCCTGCTTCGGCAGCAATCGGCGGCCAGCAACGACGCCGTTTCCGATGCGCGCATGCTGTACCTGATGGGGCCGCGCCCTGTCGCGCAGGACTTGGCCTGGCTGAAGGAGCGGGCATCGGCCGATCCGACATGGGTGCAGCCCTATGTCGAACGCGCGGGGCCTGCGGAGGCGCTGGCCTTTCTGGAGGCGGCCGGGAGTGCGGACAGCAACGACATTCTGGTTCAGCGCATCGCACTGGCCAATGCGGCACGCGACAGGGCGGCGGCTGCGCGGGCGCTCGATCGGCTGCTCGACGGCCGCCCCCTTTCCGCCGCGCAGTTGAAGGCGGCCGCCGCTGCCCGCGTTCCGCCGGAGCGGGCGGCTTATTACGATCTGGCGCTTGCGAACGCCCGTATCGCCAATGGCGCGGCTGAGCCGTTGGATCGCCTTCGCCTCGCCTGGGACGGCTGGAACAGGGGCGATGCGCGAGAGGCCGCCGGCCAGTTGCAGGTCTATCTTCGCGAACGCCCCGACGACAGGGAGGCGTTGAGCCTGATGGCCGATGCGCAGGCGAAGCTGAAGGGGGAAGCCGGGGCTCGCCCCTGGATCGAAAGATCGCTGGCCCTCGCGCCGCCGCTTTCGGTGGAACGGGCGGAACTGCTGGCTCGGCTTGGTCGGACGGCGGAGGCAACGGCCATTGTCGAAGCGCTGCGCCGCGCCGCGCCCGCCGACCGCAAGCTCGACATCATGCTGGCCCGCCTGCTCATAGCGGCGGGCGATCCGGGGCGCGCGCGCAAGGTGCTGCGGCCATGACGCCGCTGGCCGCCTTGCTGCTGATGGGTCCGCCGCCGCTCATGGTCGCGGCATTGCCGCCCGACACCGACGTGACGGCGTCGAACGCAAGGACGGTCGACCTGCAATGGAGCGGGGACGTGCATATCGAACTGGAAGACAGCGGCCATGAACTTGTCGTCCGGTTCGACCGCCCGATTGCCGATGCAGCGCTCAAGGATTTCGCCGCCGCCGCCGGTCCTAACCTGGCGGATCTGCGCTGGAACGACGACAGCCTGGTTCTGCGCGCCGCTGCGGGGCGGAAGCTGGAGGCGGTGGCGGACAAGCGCGTGCTGCATGTCCGTTTCCTGCCCGATGGAGAGGCGACGCCTGCCCCGGCCATCGCAGGCGAGCCGCAAAGGGCGGATTTGGACGTCGAACTTGCCATCGCCCGGGCGCAGGCGGATGCCGCCGCCGGCTATCCCGGCCTGGCGCGGCGGCGGCTTGCCCCGCTGGCGGCGGCATATCCGGGCGACAGGCGCATACAGCGCCTGCTGGGCGACATGGAGGTTGCGGAGGGTGCGCTGGCCCTTGGCGCGGCGCGCTATCGCAACCTCGCCGCGGACGACCCCTTTGCCCGGCAGGCGCTGGCGGAATCGGGCGGCAATGTCGCGGCGGCGGTGACGGCGCGCGGCGGCAAGGTCTTCTGGCAGGCGGAGGCGGGCCTCAACGCCATGGCGCCGTTGGACAGCCGCCTCTCTTTGGGCGCGGGCATCCGCTGGTTCCGCTCGGAAGGGGATACCGTCTATGGCGCCGAGGGCATTCTGGCCAATCGCACGTCCCGCTCGACCGTGGGGGATCTGTTCGCGACCGTCAATCTGGGCGCGGTGTCCCGGATCGAGCTTCAGGGCAGTGCCCAATTGGACGAAAAGGTCGCGGGCGCGGGACTCCGGCTGTTCGCCGGGCCGCCCGAAAGGCAGGGGAGGCTGGTCCTCGCCTATCGCCTGCCGGACCTTGCCACGCCGGAACAGTCGACCTTCGGCGGGCATATCAGCCGCGCAGGGATTGGCGGGACGATCCGCCTGACGCCCGAACTGGCGGTGCAGGCGGATGGAGGCTGGAACGGCTATGGATTGACCGGCACCGGCGTCCGGACGCGCAGCGTCACCGTGGCGGGCGGTCTCGATTACCTGCTCCGCCGCGGATCGCCGTCGCTGGCGGTCAGTTACCGGCTGGATGCGGAATATGTCGGCCGCAGGACGCTGCGGCCCAATGGCCTTTCCTATATCCCCCTCAGCGACAGGGAAAATCACAGCTTCCAACTGTCGTCCGGCATGTCCTGGACCCGTTGGCAGATCAGCGGCGCGGCGGGCTGGACCTTCGACCGGAAGGGCAAGACCGACGGACCCACGGCGAACGTCAGCGCCACGGGGCGGCTGAGCGACGGCTGGCGCCTCCAGGCGAGCGGCGGGATCAGCTCGATCAGCCGGCCGGGCATTTCGGGCCGCCAACTTTATCTGCGCGTGGCGCTCACTCGCTATCTCGGGAGGCACTGATGCTGAAGAAGCGGCCCATGCTGCTGCAATGCGCGGAAATGCTGCTCCTCTTCGCCGCGCTGGTGGCGGTCGACCAGGGATTGATGAAGGGCGACGCCTTTTCCGATCTGAACCCCAATCCCTATTGGCTGCCGGTGCTGGTCATGGCGACGACCTATGGCACCGGATCGGGACTGGCAGCGGCCGCCATCGCCTCCGCCATCTGGTTCCACTGGTCGAACCTGTGGTCGGGCGCGACCGACCATATCGAGCAGCAATTGCGCCTTTCCATCCAGCCGATGCTGTGGATGGTGACGGCCCTGGTGACCGGGGAGGTGACGGCCAGCCGCAGGAACCGCCTGGCGGACCAGGAGCGGCAGCATCAGGCGATGGACCGCAACTGGAAGAAGCTGGCGGAAATCATCGCCCGGCTCACCGACACCAACCGCAAGCTCCAGGTCCGGATCGCGACCGAGCAGCGCACGATCGTCCAGGCCATGGCGGCCGGGCTGGCCGTTTCGAAAGCCGATCCGGAAAGCCAGGCCGACGCGCTCGCCCGCCTGATCGCGCTCGCCGCGCAGACGGAGGATTTCACCTTCTACGACGTGCGCGGCGCGCAGGTGACGGCGCGCTTCGGCGGCAGGGCGGCCATGGGCCAGCCCCCGGACCTGTCGCGCTCTTCGATGGCGCAGGCGATGCTGGCCACGCCGCGGCCGTTGCGGGCGGATCGCGCCGCCGACTGTCCGCTGTTGTCGGAGAGCGGCATTCTGGCCGTGCCGGTCGCGCGGACGGATGAAGGACTGACAGCCATCATCCTTGTCCACAGCGCCGTCGGAATCAGGATCACGGAGGCCTATGTTGCGCAACTGCTGCAGGTCGCGGACCTGCTGGGCCAATCCCCGGCGCTGTTCGGCCGCGAACAGGCATCTGCGGCGAAATGGCTGGTGCCTGAAGGAAAGGTGGCTTGATCGTCCTGCTCATCCTGTTTTCGGTCGTCGACCTGCTGCTGCTCCTTGGCGCGCTGTGGATGGGGCAGGGGAGCGGCTACTGGTTCGCGCCCGTCCATCTCGCGCTCTCCTGCGCCGCCCTGCTGGTTGCGATGAAGCGGCTCGCGGCGCCAGAGCGATTTCCAAGCGATCCGAGCCGACCGCTGATCAAGAAATCGCGGAAGGCAAGGAATCCAGAGCGGCAATCGGATTCAATCAGATCGAAACCCGCTCTGGGCGTGCTTCAGCGCTTTGCCCTGCCGGTCGGGGCAGCCATCGGGCCGGCGGGCATGCTGGGCTGCCTGATGCTGGCGCCGCTCGCCCGGAGATCAGGCCGGAAGAGGCAGATCGCCTATCGGAATGTCCGCACCGGCAAGCGGCGGAAGGTCGGCGAAATGTCCCCGGTCGAGCGGCTGGGCCGGATACTCGACGATCGCGTGCGCTATCCGGAAAGCGACGAGATCGGCTCGCTCGCCACCATGCTCCGCTACGGCAATCTCCAGGCGCGCTATCGGGCGCTGGAAACCGCGGTGATCTCCTTCGAGCCGCGACTATCCCCCCTGATCGTCATGGCCCTGTCCGACGAGGATCAGACCATCCGGGCGCTTGCCGCCGCCGCCGCCGCGCAGGTCAGCTACAATCTGGCGCAGCAGCGCGGCGAATTGCAGGCGAGGATCGCGCCTTCCCAGCATCTCGACGATCGCTATGCCCTTGCCATGCTGCTGGCCGACCATGGCTGCTTCAACCAGTTGCTCCCCCAGGGGCAGCGGCTTCGGCTCTGTCAGGAGGCCAACCGGAAGCTGGCGGAGATTGCCGGCCTGCTGAAAGGCGGGGACATAAGGCGCCGCGCCTTGCAGGCGGCGCGCGCCCAGTTGAGGCGCGCCATGGAACGCCATCAGCCGGGCCAGGCGCGGTCCGCGCCCCTGGCCGGTGCGGAGCCGGCGACATGATGTCCGACGGGCAGGAAAGCGACATATGCCTGATCGTCGAAGGCGCCTATCCGTTCGTCGTCGGCGGCGTTTCCAGTTGGCTTCAGGATCTGATCCTCGCCATGCCCGATCTGCGATTTTCGCTCGTCGCCATAAAGGCGGGCAATGGCGCGCAACCCTGGCGCATGGCGCCGCCGTCCAATGTCGTCGAGGTGGTGGAAATCCCGCTGCTGATCGAACCCTGCCTGCCGCGCCGCTATCCGGCGTCGCAGATGAAGCGGATCGGCCGCCTGCTGCTCGCCTTCCTGTCGACGGGCGGCAGGGACGACCTGATCCGTTTGAGGAAGGCGCTGGAGGGATTGAGGCCGGCGCCCGGCGCGGGCGATCTCCTCTCCAATCCGGAGATATTCGACCTCTTCACCCATTATTACGACACGGCTTTCCGCTCGGCCTCCTTCCATCATTTCTTCTGGGCGATGCGGGTGCTCCTGGGCGGGCTGCTCAAGATGCTGCTCGCGCCCTTGCCGAAGGCGCGGGTCTATCACACCATCTCCACCGGCTTTGCGGGCCTGCTGGCTGCGCGGGCCGCGCATGAGACCGGCCATCCCGCCTTCATCACCGAACATGGCATCTACATGCTGGAACGGCAGATAGAGATCATGATGGCCGACTGGATCGGGGACCAGATCGAAACCGGGCTGACGCTGGACCGGGAAGGGCATGACCTGCGCGACCTGTGGCTGGCGGTCTTCCAGACCTATACGCGCGCCTGCTATGACGCATGCGACCCGATCATCGCGCTTTACGGCGCCAACAACCAGACGCAGCGCCGCCTGGGCGCCCGTCAGGAACGGTTGCGCGTCATTCCCAACGGCATCGATGCGGAGCGCTTCGCATCGATGGAGCGAGCCTGCGATCCCGCCCGGCCGCTGGTGGCGCTGATCGGCCGGGTCGTGCCGATCAAGGACATCAAGACCTTCATCAGGGCGGTCGCGCTGGTCCTGGCGGACATGCCGGAAGTCCGCTTCGCCATATTGGGTCCGCTGGACGAGGACCCCGACTATGCCGCCGATTGCGAAGCGCTGGTCGCCGAATTGGGCATCGGCAATGCGGTGCAGTTCGCCGGGCGGGTCGATGTCGCGCAATGGCTGCCCCGGATCGACCTGATCGTCCTCACCAGCCTGTCGGAAGCGCAGCCGCTCGTCATATTGGAAGGGGGCGCGTGCGGCGTGCCGGTGGTCGCCCCCGATGTCGGCAGTTGCCGGGAAATGATAGAGGGACGGACGCCCGAGGTCGACCGGCCGGGCGGCATCGTCACCGAACTGGTCAATCCGGAAGGGACGGCGGCGGCGATCCTGCACCTGCTGAGATCGCCCTCCCTGCGTCGCGCCATGGGCGAAGCGCTGCGCGAGCGCGTTGTGCGGGATTATGATCGCGGCGCCATCATCGCCGAATATCGCCGGATATATGAGGCGCTCGGAGCGCGGGTCCGCTTTTCCGAACTGCAATGACCGCTTGGGATCAATGCTCCCTGAAGGACAGCCAGAGCGACTGGGTCAGCGGCTCCAGCGCATATTGCAGCGCCGTCCGTCGCCGCAGCGGCACCAGAAGCTGCACCGGCATGCCCGCCTTCAGGCTGAAATCCTCGCCCCTCACGTCCCTGATCCTGGCCATTTCCCTTGGCGGCACGATCATCTCCGCGGTGTAGAAGGACATGCCTGTCTTCTCGTCCTGGAAGCTGTCCGCCGAAAGCCGGCTGATCCGCCCGTCCATGATCGGCAGGTCGCGCTCATGCAGGCTGCTGAACTTGATCTGCGCCCGCTGCCCCACTTTCAGGTCGTCAATGTCCTCGGGCGAAATCCGCGCCTCTATGACCAGGCCCGCCCGGTCGGGGACGATGTCCATCAGCTTCTGCCCGGCGGCGATGACGCCGCCCACGGTGAAGACGTTGAGGCCGACGATGGTGCCGGCGGCGGGCGCCCGGATTTGCAGCCGGGCAAGCTGATCCTTGGCGGCCCGATATTTGGGCAGCACTTCGTTGAGCGAGAATTCGACGTCGCGCAGTTCCGACGCGGCCCGTTCCCTATAGGCCTTTTCCGCTTCCAGCGCCTTCAGCCGGTTTTCGCCCGCTTCGGCGCCGGACCGGGCGATGTTGGCGGAAAATTGGCCTTCCTGCCCATGAAGGTCGGCCCTGGCGCGTTCCAGGGCCCTGATCCGGGATTTGGAGACGAACCCTTTTTCCGCCACGCCGCGCAGGCTCTCCAGCTCCTCCCCGATCAGCCGGGCCTGTTCCGAAGAGGCCGCCAGCTGCGAACGATAGCCGCGCGCCGTCTGCTGCACCTGATTGGCCTGCTCGCGCAGCACGCCGGTCTGCGCCGCCAGCACGGAGGACCGCGCATCGAACTGGGTCTGTTGCAGGCGGATCGCTTCCCGCGCATCATCCTGTTCCTGCCCCTCAAGGACAGCGAATTCGGCAGGCCATTCGACATGGCTCGCGCCCGATTGCTCGGCTATCAGCCTTGCCCGCTGCGCCTTCAGCTCGATATATTGCGCGCCATACATTCGCGCCTGCGCCCGCACCTCGGCGTCGGCCAATTCCATCAGCGGCTGGCCCTGGCCGACATGCTGGCCTTCCTTGACGAAGATCGCGCCCACCACGCCGCCGTCGCGATGCTGCACCGACTGCCGCTGGCCCGACACGGTGAGCCGCCCCGGCGCATAGGCGGCCGCGTCGAGCCGCGCAAAGGCCGCCCAGCCAAGGAACAGGACGAAGAACAGCACAGCAATGATCGTGCCGGCACGCATGTCGCGCTCAGGACGGTCGTCGATGATCTCCGCGCCGCGGCTGGCGGGATAGTGAAGCTCGACCGCTCCGGTCGCGTCCCTGATCTGAATGTCCTTCATGGCGCCTGCCCCTCCGCCGTCTGGGGAGCGGGCCGTTCTTCCGAGCGGATCGCCTTCAGCCGGCCCAGCACGTCGTCGCGCCCGCCAAAGGCCTCCACCCTTCCGTCGCGCATCACCATGATCTTGTCGACCACGCCCAATATCCCCATGCGATGGGCGACGATGATGACGGACGCGTTCCTCTTCTTGAGGTCGGCCAGGGTTGCGACCAGCCGCACCTCTCCCTCCGCGTCGAGATGTGCGTTGGGCTCGTCCAGGAAGACCAGCGGCGGCCCGCCATAGAGCGCCCGCGCCAGGCCAACGCGCTGCGCCTGCCCGGCGGAAAGGCCGCGCCCCCCCCAATCGAGCGTCAGATTATATCCGCCCGGCAGCTGCTGGATCATGTCATGCGCGCCGCTCAGCCGGGCGGCTTCGATGACGGCATCGTCGATCGCTTCCTCATCGTCCGACAGGTAGTTGCCGAAACGGGCGATATTCTCCTTGATGGTCCCCGCGAACAGCGAGGTGTCTTGCGGCAGATAGCCGACGAAGCCCGCCAGCCGTTCCGAATCCCAGTCCTGCATGTCCGCGCCGTCATAGCGGATCGATCCGCGCAACGGCCGCGCCGCGCCAGACAGCATGCGCAGCAGCGTGGATTTGCCCGCGCCGCTAGGTCCGACGATAGCGATGACTTCGCCCGGCTCCACCGTGAAGCTGACGTCGGCAAGGACCGGCCTTTCCTGGCCCTGATTGAAACAGGTCAGATGCTCGACCGCGATATGGCCTCTAGGCGCGGGCAGCCGGGTGAGGGCGATGTCCGCGTCCCTCGCGGCCAGCAGGTCGTTGAGCGTCGCATAGCTCGCCCGCGCGTGGACGACGCTGCGCCACGCGCCCAGCAACTGGTCGATCGGCGCGAGCGCCCGGCCGACGAGGAAGGAGGAGGCGAAGATCGCGCCCGCCGAAATCTGGTTGTTGATCGCCAGCCACGCGCCCAGCCCCAGCGCCAGCGATTGCAGGGCGAGACGGATGAACTTGCTGATGGCGACATAATGGCCGCCCGCGAAGCTCGCGCCGGCCTGAAGGTTCAGCATCGTCCTGCGTTCGAGCAGGTGACGCCGCACCAGCGCATTGCGCATGCCCAGGGCGCGGATCACCTCTGCGCCTGCGATGGTCTGTTCCTGGCTGACATAGGCCTTGTTCGCGGCGTCATTGGCCTGCTTGAGCGGCGCGTTCGTCCGCCGTTCGTTGCAGAGCGCGATGAAGAGGAGCGCGCCCCCGCCGACCACCGCCATGGCCGCGATGGCCGGGTGGATCAGGAAGCAGACGAGGACATAGATGGGGCTCCAGGGAAAATCGAAGATCGAGAGGATGGTCGGCCCGGTCAACGCCTGGCGCAGGGCGTCGAATTCCCGCAGGATCTGCTTGTTCATCGCTTCGCCCGTCGAACCCCGTCCGCTCAGCGCCGTGTCGAGCAGCAGTCCAGAAAGCTGCCGGTCGAAGCGGATGCTGGCCCGCACCAGCAGGCGGGATCGCACCTGCTCCAGCAGCGCGAGCGTGCCGATCGCGAAAATGATGATGACGGTCAGGAAGAACAGGGTAAGCCTGCCCTGTCCCGTCACGACGCGATCATAGATTTGCAGCATGTAGAGAACGGGTCCGATATAAAGGACGTTCATCAATGCGCTGAATATCAAGGAAGAAAGAAAGTGGCGCCTGCATGATGACAGGGCGGCCTTCATCGGAGCGGATGGTTTATGAAGGTCACGCAACATAAGTTCCGCCCCGCCCCATGTCGCGCTATGCCATCAGCGCTATGTCCTGCGTTTTCTTATACTATCCCGCTGATTTTCGGTAAATATAACCAACAGCATAGAGGTGCGCATACGCCCGTCCGACGGCGCCGCTTGTCGGCCCGGCCCAGCCGCGTCAGGCAGTGGCGATCCGGATCAGCCCATCCATGTCGACATGATCCTCCAATTGCATCGCGATCTGGTCCAGCGCGTCATCCACCGAAGCCTGATAGTCGCCCGACGTCGCTTCATGCCCCAGCCGTGCCAGAAGGGCGGCGCGCAGCGCGGTGCTGGCGAACAGGCCGTGGACATAGGTTCCCATCACCATGCCGTCCCTGCTCGATGCGCCATCCCGACGGCCGCCCTCCAGCAATGCGAAGGGGCGCGAGCAGTCCGGACCGTCCGTCCGGCCGACATGCATTTCATAGCCCGAAAAGGGCTGTCCAAACGCCGTTCCGCCGGTCCTTTCCAATGTCTTGGCCGATGTCAGCCGGGTTTCGACATCCAGCAGGCCCAGCCCCTCGACCCCGCCCGGCGGGCCCTCCATACCGTCTGGATCGTCTATCCTGCGGCCCAGCATCTGGTATCCGCCGCATATGCCCAATATCGGCCGCCCGCGCCGGTGATGGGCGCGAATGTCGATGTCCCATCCCTGATCGCGCACCGCCTGCAGGTCCGCGATGGTCGCCTTGGAACCCGGCAGGATGATGAGCGCGGCCTCCGCCGGAATGGGCTGGCCCGGCGGCACCATCATGACCTCCACTCCCGGCTCCAGCTTCAGCGGGTCCAGATCGTCGAAATTGGCGATCCGGGGCAGGATGGGGCAGGCGATCAGCAGCTTTTCGCCCGGGCCGCCCCGCCTGCGTTCCAGCACCACGGCATCCTCGCTGGGCAGGCGGCTGGCCTGACCGAGCCAGGGGATCACGCCAAAGCCCCTCCAGCCCGTCAATCGCTCGATATGGCGATAGCCGTCCTCGAACAGGGCGGGATCGCCCCGGAACTTGTTGATCAGGAAGCCCTGGATCATCGCCGCGTCGGCCGGGTCGATCACCGCCTTCGTCCCGGCGACGGCCGCGATCACGCCGCCCCGGTCGATGTCGCCCACCAATATCGCCGGCACGCCGGCGGCCCGCGCAAAGCCCATATTGGCGATGTCGCCCGCCCGCAGATTGACCTCGGCCGGCGATCCCGCGCCCTCCACCACCACGATGTCGCATTGGCCCTGCAACCGGCGGTAGCTGGCCAGCACCGCCTCCAGCAATTCGCCCCGCGCCGAGCGGAAATTGCTGCTGCCGAGCTTGCCCCGCACCTGGCCATGGACGACAAGCTGCGACGTGCGGTCGGCCTGCGGCTTCAGCAGGACAGGGTTCATGTCCGTATGCGGCTCGACGCCCGCCGCAATCGCCTGCAGCGCCTGCGCCCGCCCGATCTCTCCGCCGTTGGCGGTGACGGCGGCATTGTTGGACATATTCTGCGGCTTGAACGGCCGGACGCTATATCCCCTGCGGACCAGGGCGCGGCAAATCCCGGCCACCAGCAGGGATTTGCCGACGTCCGATCCCGTTCCCTGAAGCATGATGGCAGCCATGACGCGCTCCTGCATGGCGCGCCGGGCCGACACAAGTGTTATCGGCTTAGAAGTTGAAGGCGCTGCGCCGCATTTCCACGGCGTCCAGGATCATGCCGCCCGCGATGAAGACGCTGCCCGTGCAGACCAGCGCCAGCAAATGGCCGCCCGTGCCGGGATATTGCTGCATGTAGACGATGCCGCGCTCAGTCGCGCCAAGCGCCAGGGCGTAGATCACCAGGAACGCCTCGAACTTCGTCTTGATAGTGAAAAGGCGTTTGATCCGTTCCATCGAGTCCCATCCGGCCTGCCCGCCGTCAGGGAATTAAATCGCCCGAAAGCCGCAGATGGTCAACAAGCGTTAACCATGATTGTTCGATCCGGGCGATCAGACGGGTGTCGGCCAGGTCGTCCGGCGCTATGGCTTCGGGCCAATATTCCCGCACGATGGCGGCAATGCCGTCCAGCTTCGCCTCGTCCACCAGGAAGCGCGGATCGATATTGGCCGGATCGGCCACCACGCGCAGCCGCAGGCAGGCGGGACCGCCGCCATTGGCCATGGACTGGCGCACGTCGACGGGCACCAGCTTCCGGATCGGGCCGTTGCCCGCAACCATCTTTTCCAGCCAGGACCATATGTCGGGCATGTCCCGCGCCTCTGTCGGCAGGACCAGCGCCATAATGCCATCCGGCAAGGTCACGAGTTGCGCGTTGAAAATATAGCTGCGGATCGCGTCGGACAGGCTGATGGCGCTGGCGGGAACCTCGACGATCTCCACCGACGGCAGCCTGGCGCGCAGATCGGCGTAGAAGCGCTCCTTGTCGGCAAAGGCCTGTTCATGGGCGAAAAGCACGCGCTCATTGGCGACGGCGACCACGTCATTGTGGAAGGCGCCTGCTGCGATCGCTTCCTCCGACTGCATGACGAACAGCGTGCGATCCGGGTCAAGCCGGTGCAGTCGGGCGACGGCCTTGCTCGCCTCGACATGCTGGCGGGCGGGGAAGGGGCCGCCCGACTGGCCGTAGACGAACACCTCGACGCCCGCCTCGCCATGATGATCGCACAGGCGCATATGATTGGCCGCGCCCTCATCGCCAAAGGGGGCGGGAATGGGGCCATGCACGGCAAAGGCGGTGCGGTCGGAAAAGGCGAGGCGCAATTGGGCGAGCGTCTGCGGCCATTCATGGCTGCGATGCGGCATGGTGACGAGATTGGCGACCGTCAGATGCGTGCGCCTGTCCGCCGTGTCGGGCGCGGGCGAGACGGTCGCTGCATTGGCCGCCCACATGGAGGAGGCCGACATGGCCGCCGCGCGGATATGCGCCTCCGCATTGCCGACATCGGTGCCGAGCGCCGCCAGCCACGCGCCGTCTGGCCGCCATTGGGGCAGGAACAGCCCCTGCGCCAGTCCAAGGCGCAGGTCGGACCGCATCTTCTCGATCCCCTGCAACGCCGCCGCCCTGGGGTGGGATATGGCGCCCGCATTGCGCGCCGACGCCAGATTGCCCAGGCTGAGGCCCGCATAATTGTGGCTGGGGCCGATCAGGCCGTCGAAATTGATCTCCCTCGCGGTCATGCCCGTTCCGCCATGGTGAATGTCTGTCCCGGCTCCAGCCCCAGCAATTGCGCCGAGGCCCGGTCGAGCGAGACGCCGCCATCCTCCCGCTCGATCGCAAAGGCATAGGTGCAGCGGAAATCGGCGAGCCGCCCGGTGGTCACCAGCATCTTGTCTCCGCCCTTCTCGTGCACGGCGCCCAGCACCGCGTCGGACGCATGGGCGATGGTGCGCAGCGCATCGATCTGCCCCACCATCGTCGGGCCGCCGTCGAATATGTCGACATAGCCGGGATTGGTGAAGCCCTCCGTCTCCAGCATCCGCATGGCTGCCCGGCCATTGGGATGGGGCATGCCGATGACGCTGCGGGCGCTGTCGGTCAGCATGGCGGTGTAGATCGGCGTCTTGGGCATCAGGTCGGCGATGAACTGGTTGCCGTTCACCGCATTGAACTCGTCCGCTTCCTGAAAGCTCATGCCGAAGAAGCGTCCGGCAAGGCCGTCCCAGAAGGGGGAACCGCCCGCCTCGTCGATCACGCCGCGCAGTTCCGCGATAATCCGCTCCCCGAAGCGGGCGCGATGGTTGCGGATGTAGAGATAGCGGCTGCGCGCCAGCAGCAGGCCCAGCCCCTCCGCGCGCTCGCGGGGATGCAGGAACAGGCCGCCGACTTCCGTCGACCCCTCCAGATCGGTGACCAGCGAGAGCATCTCCGCTCGGAAGGTGCGCGAAAGCTCCCGGCTATGCTGGGTGAGAACGCCCAGCCGATAGGAATAGAAGGGCCAGTTTTGCCCGACCTTGCTGAAAATCTGGCAGGTGCCGCGAACCTGACCCGTCTGGGCGTTTTCCAGCACCATGACGATCAGTTCGTCCTCGACCCCTTCGCCTTGCCGGGCCAGCGCCTGCTCCGTCCGCTCCAGCTTGGCGGCCAGCGACTTCCGGTCCGGCGGCAGGTTGGTGAACCCGCCCCCGGTCAGCTTCGCCATTTCATAAAGGGTCTGCAAATCGCCGGCGCGCGCGGTGCGCATGAAGAAACTCACGCCTTCATCCCCTTCGTGAAACGCCCTTCGGCCATGCGGAGCAGCGCCAGGGCCGACAATTGCGCCCGTTCGGCCAGGCTGTCGACGACCAGATATTCCAGATCGCTGTGGATATTGCCGCCGCGCACGCCCATTGTGTCGACCACGGGCACGCCGCAGGCCGCGATGTTGTTGCCGTCGCACACTCCGCCGGTATCCCGCCAGGCGATGGAAAGGCCCAGATCCGCGCCGCATTGCCGCACGAACACGAACAACGCTTCCGCCCGCGCATCCATCGGCTTGGGCGGGCGGCCGAAGCCGCCATGCCGGTGGAGCGTCACCTCATGCTCCTGCGCGACCCGCGCCATGGCGTCCTTCAGCAGTTGGTCCGCCGCCTGCTCGTCGGCGGGGGTCTTCGGGCGGAAATTGACGTGCAGGACGGCGTGATCCGGCACGACATTATTGGGGCCGCCGCCCTCGATCCGCGCGGGATTGCAGGAAAAGCCGCCGCCGCTCGCCGCCTTCAGCCGCAGCGCGAGGTCCGCTGCCGCCAGCAGCGCGTTGCGGCCGTCCTGCGGATTGCGCCCGGCATGCGCGCTCCGTCCGGTGACGATGACGGCGAAATTGCCGCTGCCGGCGCGGGCGCCCGCCAGCGTGCCGTCGGGCAGCGCCGGTTCATAGGTGAAGGCCGCGATCTTGCCCGCCGCGACTTGCCTGAACAGCGCCGCGGAGGAGGGGCTGCCGACCTCCTCATCGCTGTTGATGATGACGTCATAGCCCAGCCGCCTTGCGTCCGGTGCGGTTTCCAGGGCGCGCAGGGCCGCCAGCATGACCGCCAGCCCGCCCTTCATGTCCGCGACGCCCGGTCCGTTCAGCGTTGCCGGATCGATCCATCGCAGCGCCTGAAAGCCGTGGTCGGCCGGGAAGACCGTATCCATATGGCCGGTGAGCAGGATCTGCACCGGAGCCTCCGGCCTGACCGATAGGCGCAGGTGGCTGCCATGCGCGACCATTGCCAGACGCCCGTCCGGCCGGACCGTCTCGACCGGCGCGGGATCGACAAGGGACATCGCGCCCGGCAGGCCGGCAAAGGCGTCCGCAAGCATGGCGGCCATGGCGGCAAGACCGGGAAGATTGCGCGACCCGCTGTTCACCGCCGCCCATTTTTCAGTCTGGGCGAGCATGGGCGCGTCTGCGGCGCTTTCCATGACGCTCCGTTCGAACGACGAAATGCCTCTCATTCTGGCGACCCTATCAGAGCGGAAGGCGCGCCTCCACCCCCGGCTCCTAAAGTCGCCATTTATGAGTTTACGGCCTAGAAATCATAGGTGAGGGTCAGCCGGCTCATCGTGTCGGAGTCGCGTGCCGACAGCAGCGTTTCCGATTCATACTGCACATTGTAGGAAAAGGCCGCCGACCAGCGCGTCCCCACCTTCGTCACCAGCGAGGTCAACGAATTCAGCGTATAGACGTCGCTTTCCGCATAGCCGGAGGCGGTTTGCCTGAAGGTCAGCGCGGGGGTCAGTCGCCAGGCTAGGTCCATGGACGCGCGGGCGCCCAATTTGGTCTCCTTCTCGCCGGTCACATATTCGGCATGGCGGATCGAAGGACCGGCATCCAGCGAGAGGTCGACCGGATCGCTGACGATCAGCTTGTAACCGATGCCGGCCGAGGCGGTGTAGCGCGCGTCATAGCCGATCGACGTATCCCGCTCGAACTGCGTCAGCCCATAGGCGAAGCCCCTGGGATCGAATTCGTAGCGCGGCTCATAGCTGGCGGTGTAGCGCTCGCGCGAGGTCACGCCGTTGGCGCGCCGGTAATCGACGCTGGCGGCCAGCTTGTGCGACCATTGGATGCCGCTGCGCTTGACCGCGGCGCTGGCGCTGATGCCGATTTCGCTGGTCGAGCCGGTGGAGCGGAACCCGCCGGCTTCGATCTTGCCGGTCCACAATTCCGTGAAGCGCGCTTCGCGGATCACGGTTTCCCGCGTGGTCCTGGTCCGTTCCTTCCAACTGTTGACCATGCGCTGGATTTCATCGGCGGACCCGGGATTGGTCTGCTTGGCGATCTTGGCGACGGTCGCGATCTCGGTCTCATTGCCGTTGGCGATGGCCGCTTCCAGCATTTCGCGCACCGATGGCGGCAGGAGCACGGGATAATCGGCAAGCGCCGGGGTGGAGAGGAAGAAGGAAACAAGGGCCAGCCAGTAACGCATGCGCCTTCTCATACCGGCATGGCGGTCGATTTTAACCCTTGTTTTCAGATCAAATCCCTGAATTCCTGGAGAATATCCCGATACAGCTTGCGCTTGAACGGCACGATCAGGTCAGGCAGGCTCTCCGGATCGGTCCATTTCCATTCGCGGAATTCCGGGTGCGTGGTCTGGATGTCGATGTCCTCGTCCGCCCCCAGAAAGCGCGCGAGGAACCAATATTGCCGCTGCCCGCGATATTTGCCGCCCCACAGCTTGCCGATCAGTTCCGGCGGCAGGTCGTAGAAATGCTCTTCCCGCGCCTTGGCGATGATCTCCACATGCTCGCGAACGATGCCGGTTTCCTCGTTCAGTTCGCGCAGGGCGGCGGCCTTCATGTCTTCGCCGTCGTCGATGCCCCCCTGCGGCATCTGCCAGGCTTCGACCGCATTGTCGATCCGCTGGCCGACGAAAACCTTGCCCTCCATGTTGACGAGCATGATGCCCACGCATGGCCGGTAGGCGAGTTCTGAATCATTCGGCATCGACGCCATCACAGTCCCTGGTCGTTAATCCCGACAAGCCGACCGGAGGCTACCGGCTCGTCGCTTTGTGCAGTGCAAGAATAAGCGGCGCGAAGCCGCGCGTCCATGGCGGAAAAATCCGGACGCGGCGATTTGTGCTCCGCATCGCTTCAAATGGGCGGGGACTTGGAACATCGGTCGGCCCATGGCATGCCCCGTCGCATGTCGGACCCCGTACTCCTCTGGTTTCGCCAGGATCTGCGCCTTGCCGATCAGGCTGCGCTGGCCGCCGCCGTGCAGGAAGGGCCGGTGATCCCCGTCTATGTGCTGGACGATCAGGCGCCTCGCCAATGGAAGATGGGCGGGGCCTCGCGCTGGTGGCTGCACCACAGCCTCAGGAGCCTGGACGACGATCTTCGGAAGAAGGGATCGCGCCTGGTGCTGAGGCAGGGAAACTGCGTCGACCAGATCGTCCAGATCGCCGAGGAAACGGGCGCGAGGCGCGTTCACGCGCTGCATCATTACGAACCCTGGTGGCGCAATGCAGAAAAGGCGCTTGGCAAGAGGCTGGACCTTTGCCTGCATGACGGCGCGTTGCTGCTGCCGCCCGGCGCGGTGCGGACGGGCGGAGGAAACAGCTATAGGATCTACACGCCCTTCGCCCGCGCCGTTATGGATCATATGCCGCCGGCCGAGCCGGTCCGCGCGCCTTCGCGCATCGACGCGCCGGGGCAATGGCCGAAGGGCGATTCGCTGGATCGATGGGGGCTTTTGCCCACCGCGCCGGATTGGGCGGCGGCCTTTTCCCGCGACTGGACTCCGGGGGAAGCGGGGGCGCGGGCCAACGTCGCCGCCTTTCTGGACGAGGCGGCCGACTATGACAGGGCCAGGAACCTGCCGTCGCGGGAGGGAAGCTCTCGCCTGTCGCCGCACCTTCATTTCGGGGAGGTTTCCCCGGCCCAGGTCTGGCGCCAGGTCGCCGGAGCGCCCGGCAACGCGACGACCTTCCTCAAGGAACTGATCTGGCGCGACTATGCCCATACGCAGATATGGGCCATGCCTGCCTATGGATCGGAAAATGCGCGGCCGGCCTTCGATGCCATGCCCTGGCGCGACCTTTGCGAGGCAGGGGGCGATTTCACGGCGTGGAAGACCGGGCGCACGGGCTATCCCATCGTCGATGCCGGCATGCGGCAGCTTTGGACGACGGGCTGGATGCACAATCGGGTTCGCATGATCGCGGCCAGCTTCCTGATCAAGCATCTGCTGATCGATTGGCGGCATGGGGCGCGCTGGTTCTGGGATACGCTGGTCGATGCGAGCTACGCCAATAACAGCGTCAACTGGCAATGGGTCGCGGGCAGCGGCGTGGATGCCAATATCTTCTCGCGGATCATGGCGCCCCTGACCCAGTCGGAAAAGTTCGAGGCTGCCCACTATATCCGGAAATGGGTACCGGAACTGGCGCATCTGAACGACGACGTCATCCACGACCCCGAAGCGCACGACGCGCGCCCGGCCGATTATCCGGCCAAGTGCATCGGCCATCGGGAAGGTCGGGAACGGGCTCTCGCCGCGTGGCGCCGGATCAAGCCATGATTGCGGCGCGATAAACCATCGGGCAGGATGACGGCATGAACGTCATTGAACCCCGTCGCGGCCGGGCGGCAGTGCCGGTCAGGCGGCCGCTGGATCGCCCCAATCGCGGCTGGCCGGATCGCGTCGCCGCCCGGCAGTTCCATATATTGCTCGACCGCATCGACCTGGGACTGGAGCGAGGGTCTTTGCTCGCCATCCTGCCGGATGGCGGGCGCCGCTTGCTGGGCGGTCGGGCGGCGGGGCCGGAATGCGAGGTTCATCTGCTGCGCTGGCGGGCGCTGCTTCGGTTGATCGCGGGGGGATCGGCGGGCTGGTATCGGGCCTGGGCGCGAGGGGAGTGGACCAGTCCCGATCCGGTTCCGCTGTTCGCCCTCTTCATGGCCAATGCCGTCAGCCTGGGCAATGTCGCCCGGCCGCACGGCCCGACGCGCTGGATCGGCCGGGCGATCCATTGGGCGCGCCGCAACAGCCGCAGCGGTTCGCGGCGCAACATCGCCTATCATTACGATCTGGGAAATGATTTCTATCAGCTATGGCTCGACAAGGGCATGCATTATTCCAGCGGCCTGTTCCGTGACCCCGACGACCGGATCGAAAGCCTGGAGCGGGCGCAGCAGCGGAAGGTCGACGCCATTCTCGACCGGCTCGACCTTGGCGAGGGCGATTCGCTGCTGGAGATCGGCTGCGGCTGGGGCGGATTGGCCGAACAGGCGATGGCCCGCCGCCCGATACGCTATGACGGGCTGACCCTCTCGGTCGAGCAGGCGCATTACGCCCGTGACCGGCTGGGATCGGGCGCGAACATAATCCTGCAGGATTATCGCGACGCCCAGGGGCAATATGACGCCATCGCCAGCGTGGAGATGGTGGAGGCGGTGGGAGAACGCTACTGGCCGGCCTATGTCGAGGCGATCGAGCGCCTGCTCAAACCGGGCGGGCGGGCGGCGATCCAATATATATTGATCGATGACGCCATCTTCGAAGGCTATGCCCAGGGGACGGATTTCATCCAGACCTATATCTTCCCCGGCGGCATGCTGATTTCGGAAAGCCGCTTTCGGGCGCTAGCCGAAGCGAGGAGCCTGGAATGGCGCGATGTGCGCCGCTTTGGCCTGCACTATGCCGAAACGCTGCGGCGTTGGCGGGAGCGCTTCGACCGGGTGGTCGACAAAGGATTGCTGCCAGCCGGTTTCGATCAGCATTTCGTTGATCTCTGGCGCTATTATCTGATGTATTGCGAAGGCGGGTTTCGCGGCGGCACGATTGATGTGGCGCAGGTTACGCTGGTGAAGCCGGCTTAGCGCAGGAGGAATTCGGTTTGGCCACTCCCCATTTCGTCACCCCGGGCTTGACCCGGGGTCCCGCTTTTCTTGTAAACCAGCGCCTGGCCAAGGCAGCGGGACCCCGGATCAAGTCCGGGGTGACGGGAACTGGCCAACTCCAGTCTTGTCCAAGGTTTGGCTTCTAATCGATCCGCGCTCGGTATCCGTCAGGCGTGTCGGCAATCACCAGATCGAGGATCGCCCGGCCCACGACAGCCGGCTCCTTGAGCGTCGCCGGGTCTTCCCCCGGAAAGGCCCGCGCGCGCATGGCGGTGCGCGTCGCGCCGGGATCGACGATATGGGTGCGGATGGCGGAGATGTTCTTCACTTCCTCGCCATAGGCGCCGACCAGCGTTTCCAGCGCCGCCTTGGAAGCGCCATAAGCGCCCCAATAAGCCCGCGGCTGCGCGCCGACCGAGGAGGTGATCGCCACCACCCGCGCATCGCCGCTCGCCCGCAGCATGCCGTCGAACGCGGCGATCAGAGCCTGCGGCGCGGCCACGTTGAGCGTCAACAATCGGGCGAATTCCTTGGCGTCGATGGCCGGAACCGAGGCCAGGCTGCCCAGCGTCGCCGCGTTCAGCACCAATATGTCCAGCGCCTGCCAGCGGCCCGAAATGGCATGGGCCAGCCGCCCGATGCTTTCGCCGTCGATCAGGTCCAGCGGCGCGATGGTCGCATGGCCGCCAGCCTCATGAATGCGATCCTCCACCTCTTCCAGCCCGCCGGTGGTGCGGGCGGTCAGGATGACATGGGCGCCGGCGGCCGCCAGCGCTTCCGCCGTGGCGGCGCCGATGCCGCGGCTCGCTCCGGTGACGAGGGCGAGTTTACCGGAAAGAGGTTCAGTCGACATGAATATCCCTCATGGGGTCAGGAAGGAACGAGCCCGAGGCCGCAAGGCGTCGGGCCGTCCGACCGGCAACAGGAAAGGCGTTCAGACCACCCGCTCGGCCAGCAGTTCGAGCTGGTTCTGCACCACCGCTTCGTCCTGGTCGGTCAGCGTGGTGGGGTAGTCGCCGGTGAAGCAGGCGTCGCAATATTGCGGCCGGATGTCGGCCCGCTTCGCCTCTCCCAACGCCTTGTACAGGCCGTCGATGGAGATGAAGGACAGGCTGTCGGCATGGATGAAGTCCTGCATCCCGCCAATGTCCAGCCGATGCGCCAGCAGCTTGGTCCGTTCCGGCGTGTCGACGCCGTAGAAGCAGCTATGCCGGGTCGGCGGGCTGGCGATGCGCATATGCACTTCCTTGGCGCCCGCTTCGCGCATCATCTGCACGATCTTCAGGCTGGTGGTGCCGCGCACGATGGAATCGTCGATCAGGACGATGCGCTTGCCCTCGATCAGGGCGCGATTGGCGTTATGCTTCAGCTTCACCCCCAGATGGCGGACCTTGTCGCCCGGCTGGATGAAGGTGCGGCCGATATAGTGCGAGCGGATGATGCCCAGTTCGAAGGGAATGCCCGATTGCTGGGCATAGCCGATGGCTGCCGGAACGCCGCTGTCGGGCACGGGAATGACGAAGTCCGCCTCGACCGGGTTTTCGATGGCGAGTTGCGCGCCGATGGCCTTGCGCACCGAATAGACGCTGGAGCCGTCGACCACCGAATCGGGGCGGCTGAAATAGACATGTTCGAAGATGCAGGGGCGGGCGTGCGTCTCGCCGAAGGGGCGGTGGCTGCGCACTTCGCCGTCATGGGTGACGATGACCAGTTCGCCCGGCTCGATCGAGCGGACATGTTCCGCGCCGACCACGTCGAAGGCGACGGTTTCCGACGCGAAGATGATCGAATCGCCCAGCTTGCCCATCACCAGCGGCCGGATGCCCAGCGGATCGCGGCAGGCGACCATGCCTTCGGGCGTCATGACGATCAGCGAATAGGCGCCCTCGACCTGCTTCAGCGCGTCGATGAACTTGTCGAGCAGGGTGCGGTAGGTGGACGTGGCGACCAGGTGGATGATGACTTCGGTGTCGGACGTCGACTGGAAGATGGAACCGCGGCGGATCAGTTCCCGGCGCAGCTTCATCGCGTTGGAGATGTTGCCGTTATGCGCGACGGCGAAACCGCCCGAACTCAGTTCCGCATAAAGCGGCTGGACATTGCGCAGCGATGTCTCGCCCGTGGTGGAATAGCGGACATGGCCGCAGGCGGCGGTGCCGGGAAGGCCCCGAATCACCTCGTCGCGGTCGAAATTCCCGGCCACATGCCCCATCGCCCGGTGGGTGTGGAAGTCATGGCCGTCCCAACTGGTGATGCCCGCGGCTTCCTGGCCGCGATGCTGGAGCGCGTGAAGGCCAAGGGCCACCATGGCGGAGGCGGTTTCAGCGTTGAAGACGCCGAAAATGCCGCATTCCTCACGCAGTTTGTCGTCGTCGAACGGGTTGGTCGTAAACATGGGTTTTTGAGGGTCCACTGCCGATCCTGTCCGCACCCAACGGGGCGGCTTTCGCGCGCATATAGTGCCTCGGGGAAGATTTGTCGCCTGCCCGTCACAAAAAAGGGGACATGGCGCTGACCGGCCGCTGTTTTCCGGCGACCAAATTGGGAAAAAGGCCTACTGGCCTTGAGCCATTGGGAAGGCTAATAGCCTCTTCTCATGCATCGTTTCGCCAATCCCGCACGCTTCCTCAAATTTGCCCGGCCGTTGACCGCCTGGTTGTTCTGGCCGGGGTTGATCCTGCTGCTCGCCGGCGCGGGCTGCGGCCTGTTCGTGACGCCGGCGGATTATCTTCAGGGCGATACGGTGCGCATCCTCTACATCCACGTGCCCGCCGCATGGCTGGGCATGGGGGGATGGACCGGCATCGCCGTGGCCGCCCTCATGCAGCTTGTCTGGCGCCATCCGCTGGCCGCCGTCGCGGGACGGGCCGTCGCCATGCCGGGCGCTTTCTTCACGGCGATCTGCCTCATCACCGGATCGATCTGGGGACGCCCGACCTGGGGAACCTGGTGGGAATGGGACGGGCGCATGACATCCATGCTGGTCCTGTTCTTCCTCTATCTAGGCTACATCGCGCTCGCCAATGCCAGCGCGCGGCAGGGTAATGGCGGGGTCAGCCCCGTGACCGCCATTTTCGGGCTGGTCGGCGCGATCAACATCCCGATCATCAACCGCTCCGTCCTGTGGTGGAACAGCCTGCATCAGGGGCCCAGCATCACGCTGCGCGGGTCGAGCATCGATGCGGCGCTGCTTTGGCCGCTGGGTTTCACGCTGGTCGGATTTACCTTGCTTTTCGCCGCGATCGTGCTGATGCGCATGCGCGCCATATTGGCGCGGAACAGGATCGAAGCGCGCATGCAAAGGCTGGCGCGGGGGTGAGGACATGAACCAGTGGGCTTTCGTCATCGGCGCCTATGCGCTGACCTTCCTGGGCACCGGCCTCATCAGCCTGTTCAGTTGGCGCGCGATGCGCAGCGCTGAAAGCAGGGCATCGGCGGACGCGATATCGGCGGATCGGGCATGAAGGCGAAGCATCAAAGGCTGATCCTGGCCGTGGCGGCCCTGGCCGCGCTGATCGGCGCGGGATTGCTGGCCGCGTCCGCGCTCAAGGACGAGGCGGCTTATTTCTATGCGCCCAATGACGTGAAGACCAAGGGCGTCGAGCCGGGCAAGGCGATCCGGCTGGGCGGCATGGTGGTCAAGGGCAGCCTGAAGCGCGCCGGCGACGGCGTCACGGTCCGGTTCGACGTCACCGACGGCAAGGCGACCGTTCCGGCGAACTTCAAGGGCATCACGCCCGACCTGTTCCGCGAAGGCTCCGGCGTCGTCGCGGAGGGGGCCTTCGACGCCGCGGGCACCTTCCAGGCGACCAATTTGCTGGCCAAGCATGACGAGCGCTACATGCCGCGCGAGTTGGAGGGCATGCAATATGACGAGAAAAGCCACAAGATGAAGGCCGATCGGTGAAGCGGGGCGTGCATGATCGCTGAAGCGGGCTTGGCCGCATTATGGCTCGCCGCGTCGCTGGCGTTGCTTCAATTGGCCTTGGCGGCGATTGGGCTGGCGGGGGGCAAGAGCGAACTGCTCGGCGCCGTGCGGCCTGTCGCGGTGGCGCAAGGGGTGCTGACGGCGCTGGCCTTCGCGCTGCTGATCGCGCTGTTCCTGCGATCCGACATGTCGGTCCTGCTGGTCGCCGCCAACAGCCACTCCATGAAGCCCTGGCTCTACAAATTCGCCGGAACCTGGGGCAATCATGAGGGGTCGATGTTGCTTTGGGTCACCGTCATGGGCGTGGCGGGGGCCGCCGTCGCCCTGTTCGAAAGGGCCTTGCGGCGCGAGACGCATATGGCGACCCTTGGGGGGCAGGCGGCGATCAGCCTCGGCTTCTATGCCTTCCTGCTTTTCGCCTCCAACCCCTTTGCGCGGATCGATCCTCCGGCAGCGGACGGGCAGGGGCTTAACCCGCTGTTGCAGGATCCCGGTCTCGCCTTCCATCCGCCGACGCTTTACCTCGGCTATGTCGGCCTGTCCGTCGCCTTTTCCTTTGCCGTGGGCGCGCTGCTGACCCGGCAGGTCGACGCGGCCTTTGCCCGCGCCATGCGGCCCTGGGTATTGGGGGCGTGGATATTGCTGACGCTCGGCATCACGGCGGGCAGCTATTGGGCCTATTATGAACTGGGCTGGGGCGGCTGGTGGTTCTGGGATCCGGTGGAAAACGCCTCGCTCATGCCCTGGCTGGCGGCGACGGCGCTGCTGCACAGCGTGACGGTGCTGGCGACCCGCGACGCCCTGCGCGCCTGGACGGTGATGCTGGCGGTGGTCGCCTTCTCCATGTCGATGGTCGGCACTTTCCTCGTCCGGTCGGGCATCCTGACCAGCGTCCACGCCTTTGCCGTCGATCCGGAGCGAGGAACCTTCATCCTGGCGCTGCTCGGCATCTATATCGGCGGGGCGCTGGCGCTGTTCGGCTGGCGGGTGGGCGCGGTCCGCGAAGGCGCGCCGTTCGAACTGGTCAGCCGGGAAACCATGCTGGTCGTCAACAACCTGCTGCTGTCCGTGATATTGGGCCTGGTGCTGATCGGCACGCTCTATCCGCTGTTGACAGAAGCGTTCGGGCACAAGGTGTCGGTAGGCGCCCCTTATTTCGACCGCATCGCCGGACCCATTGCGCTGGCATTGATGATCGTCATGGTCCTGGGGCCGCTCACCCGTTGGCGGCGCGACCGGATGCGGGAGGTGGCCAGGCGCGTGGCTGTCCCGGCGGTCGTGGCGGGATTGGTCTTTCTTGCCCTGGCGGCACTGGCCTGGGGACGGATCGGCATATCGCCCTTCCTTGGGCTGGTGATCGCTCTGGCGGTCGCGGTGGGGAGCGTGGCGCCCCTCTGGAAGCGCAACCTGCGCCGGACGCCCCTCTTCACCTGGGGCATGGTGATCGCCCATCTGGGCTGCGCGGTCAGCCTGGCGGGCATGGCCTGCGATTCGGCCTTCACGGTGGAGAAGCTGGTGGCCGCCCGCCCCGGCGACACGGTGGAGACGGCGGGCTGGACGCTTCGGTTCAAGCAGATCCTGCCGATGGCGGGCGATAACTGGACCGCGCTCCAGGCCGACATGGAAGCCAGCCGGGATGGCGGCGAGCCGGTCCTGATCCATCCGCAGTCGCGCTTCTTTGCTTCTCCGCCGACCACGACGACGGAGGCCGCCCTGCTGACGCGCTGGAATGGTCAGCTTTACGTGGTGCTGGGGCAGGAAGCGGATGAAGGCCGATGGCAACTCCGCATCTGGTGGAAGCCCTTTGTGACGCTGATCTGGCTGGGCGGTTTCCTGATCGCCCTGGGCGGCGCGTTGGCGCTGGTCGGGCGCGAACGGCGCGGATGGCTGCTCAAATGGCGGGCGCGCAGGGCCTTGGAGGCCGCTGCATGAGGAAGATGCTGATCTGGCTGCCTTTGGCGCTGTTCCTCGGCTTTTTCGGGCTGTTCGCGAGCGGGCTGCTGCGCCCGGACGACCGGATCATCAGTTCGAAGCTGGTCGGCAAGCCGCTGCCCGCCTTCGCCCTGCCCGCCGCCGCGAGCGACCGGCCGCCGCTGGCAAGCTCGCAACTGGCGACCGGCAAGCCGCGCCTGCTCAACATCTTCGCAAGCTGGTGCGTGCCCTGCGCGGCGGAGGCGCCGCAATTGCTGGCGCTCAAGCAGGCCGGGGTGGAGATCGACGCCATCGCCATCCGCGATGCCCGGCCCGACGTCGACGCCTTCCTCCAGCGATACGGCAATCCCTATTCCCGCATCGGCCTGGATGCGCGGAGCGAGGTGCAGATCGCCATGGGTTCTTCGGGCGTGCCGGAAAGCTTCATCATCGATGGAAAGGGCCGCATCGCCTATCAGCATGTGGGCGACATTCGCGAGGATGACGTGCCGATGATCCTCGACCGGCTGAGGAAAGCGCAATGAGGATGTTGGTCGCCCTGCTGGCGCTGGCGCTGGGCGCGCCCGTCCTCGCCCAATCCGCTTTGCCGCCTGCGCCCTATGCCGACCGCCAGATAGCGGACCCGGCGCTGGAGAAGAAGGCGCGCGCGCTGATGGAAACGATCCGCTGCCTCACCTGCCAGAGCCAGTCGATCGCCGACAGCAATGCCAGCATGGCCGGCGACATGCGATCCCAGATTCGCGAGCGCATCATGGCCGGGGAGGAGCCTGAGCATATCCGCGCCTGGCTGATCGAGCGCTATGGCGATTGGGTCAGCTATGAACCGACCGCCGAACCGATCCTCTGGCCGCTCTGGGCCGCGCCGCTGATCCTGCTGGGGTTGGGCCTGCTGCTGCTGCGCGGACGGATCAAGCGGAGGAGGCGGGCATGACCGGCTGGATCATCGCCGGCGGCTTGCTGGTCCTGGTGAGCATGGCGCTTGTCCTTGTCGGCCGGGTGCCGAGGTCGGCCTGGGAAATCACCGCCGCCGCGCTGTTGCTGGGCCTGGCCGGCTATGCCTGGCAGGGGCGACCCGGACTGGCCGGCTCGCCCCGGCAAGCTGCGGACAAGGGCGGCGCGGCGTTCGACGAGAAACTGGCCGAACAGCGCCGGGGCCTTGCCGAACGCTATGGCCAGGCGGGCCAGTGGCTGATGCTGTCGGACGGCCTGGGCCGACAGGGGAAGACGAAGGAGGCGGCGAACGTCCTGCTTTCAGGCCTTCGCGAGACGCCCGACGATCCCAATCTGTGGCTCGGCTTCGGCAATGCGCTGGTCGCGCATGCGGGCGGCGTTTTGTCTCCCGCCGCCGATTTCGCCTATCGCCGGTCGATGGCCATCGATCCCGAAGGCCCGGCGCCGCGCTATTTCTACGGGCTGGCGCTCGCCCGCGCGGGGCAGCTCAAGGAGGCCCGCGCCCTCTGGGCGCCGTTGGCGGCCAGCGCCCCCGAAGGAAGCGAGGTCAAGAAGGAACTCGAAGCCAATATTGCGCGTATCGACGCCATGCTCGGGTCCGAAGGCCGATAGACGGTCGAAGCCGCAGCGGCATCATTGCCACCACCCGGGAGCCGTGATAGGGCGCGGCGGTTTGCGGGGGCTTATGGAATGACAAGACGGGCCGCTTCCCCGTTCGGGTGTCCAAAGATCATGACAATTCGGCATTTTCTTCATGGCTGACGAGATCACCGGCGGCGCCGCGCGCGCCGATGACGAAGGAGTCCATGATCACGGCCATGCCGGACAGAAGGCGACGGTGAAGCTGGTCGTCGGCGCGATCGGCATCGTCTTCGGCGACATCGGCACCAGCCCGCTCTACGCGTTCCGCGAAACCTTCGCCGGGCATCACCATCTGGAACTCGACCCCGACCATATATTGGGCGTCATCAGCCTGATGTTCTGGTCGATGATGCTGGTGGTGACGCTGAAATATGTCACCGTCATCATGCGCGCCGACAACAAGGGGGAGGGGGGCAGCCTGGCCCTGCTCGCCCTGATCAACGGCCAGACCAAGACGCAGCGATGGTCGCGCGGCATCGTCCTGCTCGGCGTGTTCGCGACGTCCCTTTTCTACGGCGACTCGATGATCACGCCCGCCGTTTCGGTGCTGTCGGCGGTCGAGGGGCTAGCCGTCTACAACAGCAGCCTTGCACCCCTGATCCTGCCGGCGGCGGTCCTCATCCTGCTCGGCCTGTTCTGGATACAGGGATTGGGGACGAACCGGGTCGCGTCGCTGTTCGGCCCGATCATGCTGTTCTATTTCCTGACCATCGCTGTTCTGGGCATCATCAGCATCGTCAAGACGCCGGGCATCCTGCACGCCTTCAACCCCTATTGGGCGGTCATGTTCTTCGTCACCGACCCGCTGCCCGCCTTCCTCGCCCTGGGCGCGGTGGTGCTGGCGGTGACGGGCGCGGAGGCGCTCTATGCCGATATGGGGCATTTCGGGCGCAGTCCGATCCGCGTGTCCTGGCTGGCCTTCGTTCTTCCCGCGTTGATGATGAACTATATGGGGCAGGGCGCTCTGCTGTTTCGGGAGGGCGCCGCCGCCCTTCACAGCCCCTTTTACTATCTGGCGCCGCCATGGGCGCAATTGCCGCTGGTGGGCCTGGCGACGCTGGCCGCGATCATCGCCAGCCAGGCGGTGATCTCCGGCGCTTTTTCCGTCACGCAACAGGCGATCCAGCTCGGTTTCATGCCCCGCCTGCGGATCGCGCATACCAGCGCGTCGACGGCCGGCCAGATCTACATCCCCCTCATCAACTGGGGGCTGATGGTCATGGTGATCCTGCTGGTGCTGGTGTTCCAGACATCCTCGAACCTCACCGCCGCCTATGGCATCGCCGTCACCGGCGCGATGTTCATCGACAATGTGCTGCTGACGGTGCTGCTCTACCGGCTGTGGAAATGGCGCTGGTATTATTCGGCGCCGCTGCTGTCGGTGCTGTTCCTGGTGGACGGCGCCTATCTGGCCGCCAATTTCACGAAGGTGCCCGACGGCGGCTGGTTCCCGCTGCTGATCGGTTTCGTGATCTTCACGCTCCTCACCACCTGGTCGCGCGGGCGCCGGCTGGTTCAGGACCGGCTGCGCGAAGCGGCTATGCCGATTCCCGTCTTCGTCGCCTCTGCCGCGAACAGCGCGGTCCGCGTGCCCGGCACGGCGGTCTTCATGACCTCCACTCCCGATGGCGTTCCCCATGCGCTGCTGCATAATCTCAAGCACAACAAGGTGCTGCATGAGCGCGTCATCCTGTTGACCGTCAAGATCAAGGACGTTCCCGTGGTGGAAGATGACGGGCGTTGCAAGCTGGAGGATCTGGGCCGCGGATTCTTCCGGCTCGTCCTGCAATATGGCTTCATGCAGGAGCCGGACGTTCCCGCCGCGCTCAAGAACGTCACCGGCTGCGGTCAGGCGTTCAGGATGATGGACACCAGCTTCTTCCTTGCCCGGCAGACGCTGCTGCCGTCGGCCAAGCCGGGGATGCCGCTGTGGCGCGAGAAGATTTTTGCCTGGATGCTGCGCAACGCGGAAAGCGCGATGGAATTCTTCCGGCTGCCGACCAACCGCGTGGTCGAACTGGGCAGCCAGGTCGAGATCTGACCCACGAAAAAAGGCGCGGCAGAACTGCCGCGCCCCATTTTCGATGCAAGCGGATCAGGCCGCGTCGCGATCGGCATTGATCTCGACGAGCTGACCGCCGTTGATCGCGATCTTCTTCGGCTTCATCGCCTCCGGAACCTCGCGCACCAGTTCGATCGTCAGCAGGCCGTCAGCCAGGTCGGCCTTTTCGACCCGCACGAAATCGGCGAGTTCGAAACGGCGTTCGAAGCTGCGGTTGGCGATGCCGACATGCAGGAAGCGAGAGCGGTCGCCGCCCTGCGATTCTTCCTTGCGCCCGGTGACCTGGAGCAGGTTCTGCTGGGCCGTGATGTCGATCTCGTCCGTGCGGAAGCCCGCGACGGCCAGGGTAACGCGATAGCGATCTTCGGAAATCCGTTCGATGTTGAACGGAGGGTAATTGTCGCCTTGCTGCAACCGGGCGTTGTTTTCGATCAGGTCGAACAGACGGTCGAAGCCCACGGTGGAGCGGCGATAGGGGGTAAGGTCAAAACCACGCATTGTCATAATCTCCCAAAGAGCAAAATGAACATGCCGGACCCGAAACAAGGCATCCGGCGGTACCATGTCCAACCCCATCTGGCGGCTGGACGGGTTTGATATGGTTCGATGGAGGAGGGTTTCAAGTGGTCTGCCGACGGGATTTTCGATGTGCGGGGAAGGCCATGCGAAGCCGCGTTCATCCGCTTTGGAACGTCCCGACGGATGGTCGACAGACCCTGAAAAGAAAAGTACCCGAGCCGTGCTTCCACGACCCGGGTACTAATGGACGATTGCTCGTCTCCCCCTTGGCCTGCCTCGACCGCTTCTCAGCCCCCTAAGCTCAAAGCGGGATGCAGTATCCCTGAACCACGGCCATTTACCTGTGCTTCGTCGCCTGTGCTATGTATAGAGCAGGCCGCTGTCACGGGCTATTTCCGGGACATGTGATTTTCCCCGCGGGGCTGTGGCTCCGCTGCAACAATCCGGCAATGCTTGCCGTCGGTCGATAGCATGCTAGACGGGCTGCCTGTTCCCATCGAGAGGCCATTCGCGCCGTCATGATTCTGTCCCGATACGAACGCATGATCGCCAGGCGTTACCTGCTGCCCGGCAAGGGGGAGGGATTCATCTTCCTCGTCGCCGGCATCAGCCTGGTCGCCGTGATGCTGGGCGTGGCGGCGCTGATCATCGTGATGAGCGTCATGAACGGCTTTCGCGCCGAACTGTTCGACAAGATCGTGGGCCTGAACGGTCATGCCGTCGTCCAGGGCTATGGCGGCCGCCTGCCCGACTGGAAGGCGGTGTTGAGGGAGGCGAAGGCGACGCCCGGCGTGACCAGCGCCACGCCGCTGATCGAGCAGCCCTTGCTCGGCAGCTTTCAGGGCCGGGTAGAAGCGGTGCTGGTGCGCGGCATGACCGTGAACGACATCCGCAACAATGCGACGCTGAAGGCGAAGGTCGTGGCGGGCAGCCTGGGCGCGCTGACGCCCAATGGCGGCAAGGTGGCGATCGGGTCGCGGCTGGCGGAAAATCTGGGCATCCAGTTGGGCGACAGCCTTACCATCATCAATCCGGCGGGCCGCTCGACGCCCTTCGGCACGGTGCCGCGACAGGTTTCCTATCAGGTGGCGGCCATTTTCGAGGTCGGCATCTACGATTATGACAAGGCCTTCGTCGTCATGCCGGTGGAGGACGCCCAGACCCTGCTGCTGCTGGGCGACGTCGTCAGCATGATAGAGGTGGAGACCGTCAACGCCGACCAGGTCTCCGCCATATTGGAACCGCTGGCCGGCAAGGTCGCGGGACGCGCGATCGTCACCGACTGGCGGCAGATGAATGCGTCGCTGTTCGAAGCGCTGGCGGTGGAACGGGTGGCCATGTTCGTGGTGCTGTCGATCATCGTGCTGGTGGCGGTGTTCAACATCCTCTCCTCGCTCATCATGCTGGTGCGCGCCAAGACGCGCGACATCGCGATCCTGCGGACCATGGGGGCGAGCCGCGCCGGGCTGGTCAAGATCTTCATGACCGTGGGCGTTACGATAGGATCGCTCGGCATGGCGGCGGGCATGGTGCTGGGTTTCACCTTCCTGTTCTTCCGCCAGAGCGTGGTGAACGCGATCCAGTTCCTGACCGGCCAGAATCTCTGGGATCCCTCTATCCGCTTCCTCACCGAATTGCCGGCCAAGCCCGATCCGGTGGAGATCGCCATCATCTGCCTGATGGCGCTGGTCTTCAGCTTCCTGGCGACGCTCTATCCCGCGTTCAAGGCCGCCAATACCGATCCCGTGCAGGTGCTGCGCTATGAATGAGATATTGAAGGTCGCAGGCCTCAGGCGCAGCTTCACCCAGGGCGGCGTCACCATAGAGGTGTTGCGCGGCGTCGACCTGTCGGTGGCTCAGGGCGAGATCGTGGCGCTGCTCGGCCCGTCGGGATCGGGAAAATCGACGCTGCTCCAGGCGGTCGGCCTTTTGGAGGGCGGATTCGACGGATCGATCCGCATCGCGGGCGAGGAAGCGGCGAAACTCGACAATGACGGGCGGACGCGGCTGCGCAGGGATGCGCTGGGTTTCGTCTATCAGTTCCATCATCTGCTCCCGGACTTCAACGCGGTGGAGAATGTCGTCCTGCCGCAGGTGATCCGCGATGCGGAGATGCCGACGGCCCGTGCCCGCGCCGAATCCCTGCTGGGGTCATTGGGGCTTGGCCATCGGCTGGAACATCGGCCAAGCCAGCTTTCCGGCGGCGAACAGCAACGCGTTGCCGTGGCGCGGGCGCTGGCCAATCGGCCCGCCCTCGTCCTGGCGGACGAACCCACCGGCAATCTGGACGAGCGGACCGCCGATGTGGTCTTGGCCGAATTCCTGCGGCTGGTGCGGGAGGAAGGCTCCGCCGCGTTGGTCGCGACGCACAATGAAAGACTGGCTGAGAAGATGGACAGGGTCGTCCGCCTTCACGAAGGGCTGCTGGAGGAAAGTTCAGGCGGGATGTGACGCCGCATCCCGGACCGTCGCGATGACGATCTGGTTGCGCCCCTGATTCTTCGCCCGAAGCAGCGCGGCATCCGCCGTGCGGACCAGGGTTTCCGCCTTGCCATGATCGGGGAAGACGGCCAGGCCGAAAGAGGCGGTGATCGGCCCCAGTTCCTCGCCGCGATGCTCGACGCGCAGTTCCTGCAATTTCTGCTGCACCTGGATGGCGCGGTCGATGGCCTGATCCTGCGCGAAGCCGGGCATCAGCAGCACGAACTCCTCCCCGCCCAGGCGGAAGGCGCAATCCTTTTCCCGCAACGCGTCGTCCAGCACGCCGCCAACAGCGCGCAACACGGCGTCGCCCGCATCATGGCCATGGGTGTCGTTGAACCGCTTGAAATGGTCGATGTCCACCATCAGGCAGGCCAGCGGCGTCAGGGCGCTTTCGGCACGGACCACCAGTTCCTTGAACACCGCGTCGAAGCGGCGCCGGTTGGCCAGGCCGGTCAGCGGATCGGCCATCGCCATCTGCTGCAACGCATCGCGCAGCCGCAGATTGGCGAGCGCAAGGCCGATATTCTCCGCCAGCATCTCCAGATATTTCTCGGTGCGGCCGATCTGGTCGGCGGTCCGGTCCTCAGGCTGTTCGACATAGAGCAGGCCGATGCTCTCCCCCTGCGCCGTCAGCGGTATGCAGATGGTGCGGACCTCCGCGCCTTCGGCCAGATGCTCGCAGGGTATGTCGACCAGATCCCCGGCCGGCTTGTGAATCTGTCCGCGCCGCAACGCCCAGCAGGCGGTCGGCGGAAATTCCTCGCCCGATTGCCGGGGCGACAGCCAGTCGCAGGCCTGCACCATCATGTTGCGGCGCGTGTCGTGGATGTAGAGCCGCCCGGCAAAGCCCGGGGCGATCTCAGGCGCGAAGCGCCGGACGACCTCGACCAGGCCGCCGGTGCTGTCGCATCCCTGCAAGCGCTGGGTCATGCGGGAAAGCTGGTCGCGCGTGATCCGGTCCGCATCGCGTTCCTGCTCCAGCCTCTGCCTTTCTAGGCCGTTTTCCCGGAAGATGCGGATGGCCTGCGCCATGTCGCCGATCTCGTCCACCTGCGGGAAATCCGGCGGCACCACGGCATAATCCTGCGCGGCCAGGCGCGTCACGACATCGCTCAGCCGCACCACCGGGCGCAATATGCGCTGCTTCAGGATGAAGTAGAGCACGCACAGGAACAGCAGGGCGGTCGCGCCCATCATGATTTCCGACATCAACCGCCACTGCCGGGCCGCTTCGGTTGCCTGGCGAACGGTGTTTTCCGTTCGCTGGTCCAGCATATACTGGAACTTGCCGATCTGGGCCGAAACGCGATCGAGTTCCCGGCCATATTCATCACCGAACACTATGGCGCGCGCCGTTTCCCGATCCCCCTTTTCGGCGGCGTCGATGGCGGCTTCCTGTTCGTCGGTCAGCGCGTCGGCCCAATGCAGCCCCTGCTGCAACGCCGCGAGTTCGCTGATGCTGGCCCCCCGGTCGCGCAGGTGGGTGATGCGCTGCTCTACCGAGCGGAGCGCCGCCTTCTCCCGGCGATAGGCGATGATATGCGACGGATCGCCCGTGATCACATAGGCGCGCGCCTGTTCGGTCAGCCGATATGCGTCTTCCACCAGGGCGGCGGTCATCTGGTCGAACACGGCGCGCTGCTCGACGGCGGCCCGCTCCTTCTCCTCGGCGCTGGAGGCCATCAGCATGACCGCCCCTGAAGCCAGAGTGAGGGCTACGGTGGCGCCATAGGCGTAGTTGGTAATGGTGGACAGTCGCATGATCGCCCAGCCTAGCGCCCAATTATTGGCGATATGTTAACCATCGGCCCGTGCCGGCGCGATTTTACCCACGACTTTCTGCAAGCGGGGGCTGGCGTCGAATCGGCGGCAATGCCTAGATGAGCACATGCCTCATGCCGGTTTCGTCCCCCTTCGCGTCTTTTCATCCTTCACCATGCTGGAAGGGGCGATAGACCCCAAGAAGATCGCGAAGCAGGCCAAGGCCCTGGGCTTTCCCGCCGCGGCCATCACCGACCGCAACGGCCTGTACGGCTCCATGGCCTTTTCCGACGCCTGCAAGGGGGAGGGGGTGCAGCCGATCATCGGCGCGATGGTCGGCGTTTCGCGGCCGGACCGGCCGGCCAATGCGGCGCCCGTGCATGACTGGATCGCCCTCTATGCGCAGGATGCCGCCGGCTACGACAATCTCTGCGCGCTGGTGTCGATGGCGCATCTCGACCGCCCGGTCGAAGAAGTGCCGCATATCAGCCTCGACATGCTGGAGGGGCGGACCGACGGCCTGATCGCCCTGACCGCTGGGGGAGAGGGCGCTCTGGTGCGGCTCTTTGCCGAGGATCAGCCGGCAGCGGCGCTTGCCTATGCCAAGCGGCTGGAAGCGTTGTTCCCCGGCCGGCTCTATATCGAAATCTGCCGCCGCTTCGACCCGATCGAGGGGAAGGCGGAACCGGAACTTCTCGACCTGGCCTATGCCCGCGACCTGCCGCTGGTGGCGACCAACCCGACCTGTTTTGCCGAGCCGCATTTCCACGAGGCGCATGACGTGATGCTGTGCATCGCCGACAGCGCCTATGTCGAGACGCCCGACCGGCGGACCAGTTCGCCCGACGCCTGGATGAAGCCGGCGGCGGAAATGAAGCGGCTGTTCGACGATCTGCCCGAAGCGCTCGCCAACACGCTGGTGGTCGCGCAGCGCTGCGCCATTGCCGCCCCCAAGCGCAAGCCCATCCTGCCCAGCCTGGCCGGCGACATAGAGGGCGAGGCGAAGATGCTGCGGGAGCAGGCGACGGCAGGGCTGGAGGCGCGGCTGGCCAAGGCCGGCATCGCCGACGAGGAAGCGCGCAAACCCTATTTCGAGCGGCTGAAATTTGAAACCGACATCATCATCCAGATGGGATTCCCCGGTTACTTCCTGATCGTTGCCGACTTCATCAAGTGGGCTAAGGATCATGACATTCCGGTGGGGCCGGGCCGTGGTTCGGGCGCGGGATCTGTCGTAGCCTGGGCGCTGACCATCACCGATCTCGATCCGCTGCAACTGGGGCTGCTGTTCGAACGCTTCCTGAACCCGGAACGCGTCTCCATGCCGGATTTCGACATCGATTTCTGCGAAACGCGGCGGGGCGAAGTGATCCGCTACGTCCAGCAGAAATATGGCGCGGATCATGTCGCGCAGATCATCACCTTCGGAAAGCTGAAGGCGCGCGCCGTTCTGAAGGACACGGGCCGGGTGCTGCAGATGAGCTATGGCCAGGTCGACCGCTTGGCCAAGCTGGTGCCCAACCATCCGACCGATCCATGGACGCTGGAACGCTCGCTGAACGGCGTCGCGGAGTTCAGGGCGGAATATGACAATGACGCGCAGGTCAAGCGGCTGATCGACTATGCGATGAAGCTGGAGGGCTTTCCGCGCCACAGTTCCACCCATGCGGCGGGCGTGGTGATCGGGGACAGGCCGCTGTCGCAACTGGTGCCGCTCTATCGCGATCCCCGTTCGGACATGCCGGTGACTCAGTTCGACATGAAATATGTCGAGGGCGCGGGACTGGTGAAGTTCGACTTCCTTGGCCTCAAGACATTGTCGGTGTTGCAGAAGGCGGTGCAACTGCTGGCCGGACGGGGCGTGGAGATCGACCTCAATTCGCTCGGCTGGGACGATCCGGCGGTCTACGAACTGCTCCAGCGCGGCGACACGGTCGGCGTGTTCCAGTTGGAATCGGAGGGCATGCGCAAGACGCTGGCCGCAGTGCGCCCGACCAATTTCGGGGACATCATCGCGCTGGTGTCGCTCTACCGGCCGGGTCCGATGGACAATATCCCGATGTTCGGCCGTCGCAAGAACGGGCAGGAAGAGATTGAATATCCTCACATATTGCTGAAACCGATCCTGGAAGAAACCTACGGCATCTTCGTCTATCAGGAACAGGTGATGCAGGCGGCCCAGATATTGGCGGGCTATTCGCTGGGCGACGCCGACCTTCTGCGGCGCGCCATGGGCAAGAAGATCAAGGCGGAGATGGACGCGCAGCGCGCCCGCTTCGTCGAAGGGTGCGCGAAAAGCGACATCGCGGCGGCCAAGGCGAACGAACTGTTCGACTTGATCGACAAGTTCGCGGGCTATGGCTTCAACAAGTCGCACGCCGCCGCCTATGCGCTGCTCGCCTATCAGACCGCCTGGCTGAAGGCGCATTATCCGGCGGAATTCTACGCCGCGTCCATGGCTTTCGACATCCACCTGACCGACAAGCTGACGGTGTTCGTGGACGATATGCGGCGCATGGGGCTGACCTGCCTGGCGCCGGACATCAACCGCAGCCTCGCGGATTTCTCGGTCGAAGCGGTCGATTGCGAAGGCGACGATCCGCGCCTGGGCTTTGCCGTGCGCTATGCGCTGGGCGGGCTGAAAGGCGTGGGCGAGAAGGCGATGGAACAGCTTGTGGCCGAGCGGGAGGCTGGCGGGTCGTTCAAGTCGCTGGACGATTTCGCCGACCGGATCGAACCGCGCCTGCTCAACCGGCGGCAGTTGGAAAGCCTGGCGGCGGCGGGCGCCTTTGACGGCGTGCATCCCGACCGGGCCGGAGTCCATGCGGCCGCGGAAACGATCCTCAGCGTAGCTTCCAGCGCCGCGGAGGCGCGGGAAAGCGGACAGGGCGGCCTGTTCGGCGATGTCGAAACGCCGCATGCCGATGTGCGCGTTCCGCCGCACCAGACCTGGTCGACGGCGGACCGCATGGCGCAGGAAAAGGAGGCTTTCGGCTTCTATTTCTCCGCCCATCCGGTGGACCGCTACCGGCATCTGGCGGAGGCGCGGGGCGCAAAGAGCTATGGCGCGATATGCGCGGAACCCGTGGCGGAAGGCGGCCGGGCCACTGGCGTGATGGCCGCCATGGTCGAGGATGTGCGCTGGCGCGAAACCAGGCGGGGGGCGCGCTATGCCGCCGCCACATTCTCCGACAGCAGCGGTCAGTTTCAGGCGAGCTGCTTCGATGAGGATGCCTGCAAGGCTATCGAGGATATGGCGCGGGAGGGTGATTGCGCGCTGCTGATGGTGGAACTGGACCGGCTGCCGGGCGAGGAAACGCCGCGGGTGACGATTCGAGGGATCGAGCCTTTCCGCCAACTCGCCAATAATTCCCGCATGGAACTGGTGGTCGATGTGAGCGATGCAGCCGCAATCGGAGCGCTGGCGCAGATTCTGGCGAGCGCCAGGGGAGGGCGGAGCGAAGTCTTCCTGCGGGCGCCCGTGGGCGGCGGCAAAGCCGCGCGCTTGTTCCTGGGCGACGATTATCTGATCGGCGCGGATCAGGTCGACAGCATCGCGACGATAGCGGGCCTGCGCATCGGGTCGTTCGAGCGTATGGAAGCCAAAGCGGACGGCTATCGCGCCCGCAACCGGCGTTCCGGCTTGCGGCTGGTGGCGGGCTAAGCCCTCCTCCGGTCGGGGAGCCTGCCATGCCATCCCCCTTGTTCCTGCGAAGGAAGGAACCCAGTTCCCGCAGCTGGATTTGAAGCAACAGGGTGTGCCTAGAACAGGCTCATCTGGTCACCCTCCGGCCTTCGGAACAGATCGGTGCGCAACGTCACTCGTTCGCCGGTGAATCCAGCCCGTTTCCGTGCCTTCTGGAAGCGGGTGCGGATCAGGTCGGCCCACACTCCCTGTCCCCTCATCCGGCTGCCGAAGTCGGGGTCGTTGTCGCGACCGCCCCTTATGTCGCGGATGATCGCCATCACCTTGGCCGCGCGGTCGGGATAATGTTCCTCCAGCCAGGCGCGGAACAGCGGGGCGACTTCATGCGGCAGGCGGACGGGAATATAGCTGGCGTCCAGCGCGCCGGCCGATGCGACGCAGGCGACAATATCCTCTATTTCGTGATCGGTGATGGCGGGGATGATCGGCGATATGCTGGCGACCACGGGTATGCCCGCCTGCGCCAATGCCCGGATCGCCTCCACGCGGCGGAGCGGATGCGGCGCTCGCGGTTCCAGCGTCCGGGCCGTGGCGGGATTCAGCGACGTCACCGAAATCATCACCGCGACCAGCCTTTCCCCCGCCATCAGGGTCAGCAGATCAATGTCCCGCATTATGCGGTGGGACTTGGTCGTGATATAGACCGGATGCCGGCATTCCCATAATATTTCAAGGCATTGCCGCGTGATTTTCCAATCCCGTTCGATCGGTTGATAGGGATCGGTGTTGGTGCCCATCGCGATCGGACTTACCAGATGGGCTTTTCTGGAAAGCTCCTTGCGGAGCAGCGCTGCCGCATCGGGTTTGGCGAACAGCCGGGTTTCGAAATCGAGACCCGGCGACAGGTCGTGATAGGCGTGGGTGGGACGCGCGAAGCAATAGATGCAGCCATGTTCGCATCCCCGATAGGCATTGATCGACTGGCTAAAGGCGATGTCGGGGGAATTGTTGCGGCTGATGATGGTGCGGGGGCGTTCGACGGTCACCTCCGTGCGCCGTCTCGGCGGTGCTCCGTCTATGTGGGCCAACTTATCCAGCCAATCGCCGTCGGCCGTCCGCTCAGGCAGGTTGAAGCGTCGGCTGTCGCCGTTGACCGTCGCGCCTCTGCCTTTCTCCGCCGTCATCCCATAACTAGAACATAGAGAGAACATATTGACAAGGGCCTATTCGCCGGTTCATCTGAAACCTGTCGAAAAGGGGGTATCATGCGGAAGATCATCGTCGCGGCGAGCTTGTGGATGGCGGCGCTGGCCACGTCTGGCCTGGCCGCCGATAGAGAGGCCTGCGGCGCCGGGCTGGTATGCGCGAGCGATCCGCAGACGGTGGTGAAGGCGCTCCAGGCCGCCGGATACAAGGCGCTGTTGAGCAAGAGCAAGCAAACCGGCAATCCGAAGATCGAAAGCGCCGCCAGCGGCTATGATTATTCGATCTTCTTCTACGAATGCGAACAGACGCTCCATTGCGGCTCGCTGCAATTTCAGGTGAGCTTCGAGGATGACGGCGGCAATACGCCTGAACTGGCCAATAAATGGAACAAGGACAAGAGGTTCGCGCAGATGTCCGTCTGGGACGACGGATCGCTGGCGGTCGCCTATGACGTGACGACGGTGGGCGGGCTCAACCAGAAGAATTTTGCAGATGTGATCGACTGGTGGACGGTAATGCTGGGTGAGGCGAGCAAATTCTTCAAGGAAAATCCCGCGCCGGCCAAATAAGGCCGCAAGGCGTGGCGATGTTTCAGCGCTCGGTCAGGCGCGGCATGAGTTCCACGAAATTGCAGGGCCGGAAGCGATTGTCGAGTTGGCTGACAAGGATGCCGTCCCAAGCGTCCTTCACCGCGCCGGTCGATCCGGGCAGCGCGAAGATATAGGTGCCCCGCGCCACGCAGGCGGTCGCCCGCGACTGGATGGTGGACGTGCCGATGCCTTGATAGCTGAGCCAGCGGAACAGTTCCCCGAAGCCCGGAATCTCCTTGTCCTGCACCTGCGCCAGCGCTTCGGGCGTGACGTCGCGCCCCGTGACGCCCGTTCCGCCCGTGGTGATGATGCAATCGACCTGCGGATCGTCGATCCAGGCATGCAGGCGCGCAACGATGGCCGATCGTTCGTCCCGCTCGATATGCCGGTCGGCCAGGACATGGCCGGCGGCGGCAATGCGATCCGCCAGAATGTCGCCCGAACGGTCGTCGGCGGCCGTGCGGCTGTCCGACACCGTCAGCAATGCGATCCGGACCGGCAGGAAGGGCCGGCTTTCGTCGATCGGCATCAGTCGGAACCGCCCGCGATGCTGGCGGCGATGCTGGCGTTGGCGATCGGTTTCCTGGGCGTCAGGCGCACCAGGCGCGTGCCCTTCGCTCCGGGGAAGGTCGGCCAGAGTCCCTGCGCCATTCCAGCCAGCGATTCCGCGCTGCCCTTTGCCTGGATCTGGTACATCCAATAATTGCGCATCACGATGTTCACATAGGCGCGCGTCTCGTAATAGGGCAGGGATTCGATGAACAGCAGCGGATCGCCATTGTCCTTCACTTCGCTGTTCCAGCGCTCGACCGGCATCGGCCCGGCATTATAGGCGGCCATCACCTTGGGCAGCAGCCCTCCGGTCGCGCCCATGTCGCGCAGATTTTCCAGATAGCGCTGGCCATATTCCATATTGGTGGACGGCACGAACAATTGGTCGGAGGCTGAAAGTCCCATCAGGTTGCCCGTACTGGGCAGCACCTGCATCAACCCCCTGGCGCCCGCGCTGCTCACGACATCCCGGCGGAAACCCGATTCCTGGAGCGCATGGGCATAGATCAACGCGGGGTCCACCCGCCATCCGCCGTCCGGCCGCCAATCGGGAGCGGGGAAGCGAGCGAAACTGCCCGGCTGCTTGCCCACGGGACCATTATGGGCGAGCCAGAGCTGCGTTTCCGGCAGACTGAGCGCACCCGCCAGCCGGATCAGCGCATCATATTGGCCGGTCCCGCCGATCTTCGCCTGATAGCGGAGAATCTGGTCGGCCCGCGCCGTTTCGCCGATGGCGGACAGGGCGATCGCCGCCCGCACATTCGGGCTGTCCTTGAGCTGCTGCCATTCCGCGGCGCCGAAGCGCGGCGCGGAGGGCGCGCCGCCCAGCGGCACGGCCAGCGTTTCGCGCGCCAGCAGGCCATAGAAGCTCTCTTCCGAGCGAGCGGCGGTCTTCAGCAGATTTTCGACCCGTTCCGGCTCTCCGCACACCATATAGGCGCGCGCCGACCAATAGGCGCCGGCGGCCCGCATGTCGCTGTTGCCCGCCAGCGCCGCGACATTGGCGAAAGCGGGGGCGGCGGCGCGGCAGTCATTCTGGCGCCAGGCCGCAAGGCCGGTCGTCCAATAGGCCTGCACCGCCCAATCGCCGCCGCTCCGGCCTTCAAGCGCCTTAGCCGCCATGCGCCGGGCATTGGCGTCGTCGCTCTCGATATAATAGGCCCAGGCGACGCGTTGCCGCACTTCGGTGAGGCCTTCCGGCGTCAGCCCGGCCTCGCCCGTGGCGAGCAAGGCTTCGGCGCCGGCCGGATCGTCATTCTTGATGAACGGCTGGATTTGGCCGACCAGCGCCTGGGCCAGCGCATCGGTCTTCACCGCCGCGACATATTCGCGGCGGGGCGCGCCGCCCAGCCAGACCATCTTCTGCACCTGCGGCAGGACCGGCAGGATCGTGGCGCCGCGCTTCTGCGCCAGCCGGGAAAGCTGATCCGCCTTGTCCAGCCACGGCGCCTTGTCGATGAGGTCGAGCAGATCGAACAGCTCGACCCGGGGCGAATTCCTGGCGAGGTAAAGTTCGGCCAGGGCGACCGGGCGGAAAGCGTCCTGCGCGTCCAGCGCGGCGATCATCGCCTTCGCGTCCATCCATTTCTGGTCGCGCAAAGCCGCATATATGGCGCCGTACCGCCCCTTGTCGGCGTCATTCAACCGGAGAGGCGATGAGGACAGGTCACTGGAAATCGCGGAAACCGGAACCGCCGTGTCGGCGTTCGCCGGAGAAGCGGCGATCGCGGCGAAAGCCATCGCCGCCGCGCAGGACGAAAGGGTGGTTGCGCGAATCACTTAGCCATTTCCTCGATCAGACCTTGCAGCACATGCCAACATTCCGCTTTTGCCGCAGGCTGGCCAAGCAGCAAACGCGGGTGAAATGTGGCGAAGACGGGTAAGGTGCCGCCGTCATGGTTAAAAACCCGTGAACCTGAATCCGCGGCGGGCAACAGGGCGCGGATCGTCCGGTCGCCCAGCAACAGCAATCTTCGCGGGGCGGCAAGCAACACATATGTGCGCATGCGCGCCGCGGCCGCCGCCAGGTCCGACGCCTCCACCATTGCGCCCGGCGGGCGGGACAGGAAGAGGGACGCGAGGTGGACGTCCTGCCGTTGGAGCCCGATGGCCCGCAACATGGCGTCGAACAACTGTCCCGCGCGATCGCTGAGCAGCGTTCCGGCGCCGATGTCCGCCGGATCGGGCATGTCGGTAATGACCATGAGCGGCGCGTCGACGGGTCCGGCGGGCATGATCGCGGCGCCCGACCAGCGCCGTTCCGGCTGCGCGGCATCCTGCGCAAGCCAGGTCAGGAAGGATTCGAGCGACTGGGGCCTCGGCTGGGCGGGACCGCCTTCGGGAACGGCAGCGCGTATCCGCGCCGGTTGCTGAAGGGGACGCAACCAATTGGCCGGCTCCTCCCCCATGGCGCAATCCACGCCGGCCAGGCTCCACCACGCCATATAGGCATTGGCGGCGTCCGCCAGATTTTCCCGCATTAATCCCCGCATTGATTGTCTTGGGCCAGAGGTTGACGCCGTGGTCAAGTTTCTTCATCGCCCTCAGTGGTAAAACGTTTGGGTAGCGCGGCGACCGGATCGGGAGGGAAACCCACGGCGTCGACGGAATGGAGGGATTATGAGCGAACGGGATTCGATGCCCTATGACATCGTCATCGTCGGCGGAGGGCCGGCGGGGCTGTCTTCGGCCATCCGGCTGAAGCAGCTCGCGAACGAGGCCGGGCGGGAATTGTCGGTTTGCGTGCTGGAGAAGGGATCGGAAATCGGCGCCCATATCCTGTCGGGCGCGGTGGTGGACCCCAAGGCGCTGGACGAGCTCCTCCCCCAATGGCGCGACATGGGCTGCCCTATGGCGGAAGTGCCGGTGACGGACAACCAGCACTGGTTCCTCAGCAAGGGCGGCAAGATCAGCATGCCGCACATCATGACGCCGGGCTGGATGCACAACAAGGGCACCTACACCGGGTCGCTTGGCAATCTCTGCCGCTGGCTGGCCGAACAGGCCGAGGGGTTGGGCGTGGAAATCTTCCCCGGCTTCGCGGCGGCGGAAATCCTCTACCATGAAGACGGGTCGGTGAAGGGCGTCGCGACCGGCGACATGGGCATCGACCGGGAGGGCAATCGCAAGCCCGACTATCAGCCGGGGCTGGAACTGCATGCCCGCTACACCTTCTTTGCGGAGGGGGCGCGTGGCCATCTGACCAAGATATTGAAGCGCCAGTTCGCGCTCGACGCCGACAGCGAGCCGCAGGTCTATGGCCTGGGCATGAAGGAATTGTGGGACATCGATCCCGCCAAGCACAAGCCGGGCCTCGTCATTCATACCCAGGGGTGGCCGCTGACGGACGCTTATGGCGGCGGCTTCCTCTACCATCAGGCCAATGGGCAGGTGGCGCTGGGCTTCGTCGTCGGGCTGGGCTATCGCAACCCCTATCTCTACCCGTTCGAGGAGTTCCAGCGCTGGAAGCAGCATCCGGAAATCCGCAAATATCTGGAGGGCGGCCGCCGCGTTTCCTATGGCGCGCGGGCGATCAACGAGGGCGGCTGGCAGTCGATCCCGACCCTGGCCTTCCCCGGCGGCGCGCTGATCGGCTGTTCGGCGGGCTTCGTCAACGTGCCCCGCATCAAGGGCACGCATACGGCGATGAAGTCGGGCATGCTGGCGGCGGAATCCGCCTTCGCGGCGATCCAGGCCGAACGGTCGAGCGACGTGCTGGACGATTATGAGGCGAACCTGCGGTCGAGCTGGATCGCGACCGAGCTGCAACTGGTCAAGAATGCCGAGCCGCTGCTGTCGAAGTTCGGCAACAGCATCGGCACGGTGCTGGCGGGCATCGACATGTGGATGCGCACGCTGAAGATCGGCCTGCCCTTCACGATGAAGCACAAGCCCGACGCGGAGAAGCTGTGGCGCAAGGACGTGTCGAGGAAGATCGACTATCCCAAGCCCGACGGCGTGATCAGCTTCGACCGGCTGTCGTCGGTGTTCCTCAGCAACACCAACCATGAGGAGGATCAGCCGGTCCATCTCCAGCTCAAAAATCCGGAAATCCCGATTTCCTACAACCTCCCCCTTTATGACGAGCCGGCGCAACGCTATTGTCCGGCGGGCGTCTATGAAGTGGTCGGGCTGGACGAGGGCAATCCCCGCTTCCAGATCAACGCGCAGAATTGCGTCCACTGCAAGACGTGCGACATCAAGGATCCGACCCAGAACATCAACTGGGTCGTGCCCGAAGGCGGTGGAGGGCCGAACTATCCGAACATGTAGGCGCCTACCTCAACAGGCATTTGCTGCGATCATGCTGGCGCTGCCCGCCGTGGCGGGCGCATCGGTGGACCCGGGCGGCGCATTGCATGCCTATATGCGGGGGCGCCTGGCCGATGACGACGGCGCTCCCGGCCTTGCGCTGACCAGCTATCGGCAGGCGCTGGCGGGCGATCCCGGCAGCCTGGATGTCGCCCGGCGCTCCTATTTCCAGGCGGTGATCAGCGGCGACATGGCGCTGGCGCTGCGCTCCGCCGCCGTGCTGGAGGGGGAAGGCATGCTGCCCCGCGACGGCACGCTGCTCCAGATCGCGGACGCGCTGAACCGCAAGGATTGGGCAGGCGCCCGCCTGATCGTCGACCGCCTGGTGGCGGAGGGCAATTTCGCCTTTCTGGCGCCGATCATGCGCAGTTGGATTTCGGTGGGGGAGGGGCGCTATGCGGCGCCCGTCATCGATCCCGCCGACCGCTTCGCGTCGCTCGCAAAGCGCTATCTTGACGAGCATCTGGCGCTGCAGGCGCTTCGCGGCGGCGATCTTCAGGCCGCCCGGCCAGCGATCAACCGCGCCCTTGCATTGCGGACGGCGGAGGCAGACGAACTGCGGCTGATCTTCGCGGGACAATTGGCGGCGCGGGGCGCCAGGGCGGAGGCGCTGGCGCTTCTGCCCGAGACCCACGCCAATTTCGCGCTGGCCCGCGAGGACATTGCGCGGGGCAAGGCGCTTTCGCTCCATGGCCGGGCGTTGACGGCGGGACAGGGTTTCGCCCGGCTGCTTACACGGCTGGCCACCGACATATCATCGGACGGCAGCACGGGGTCGCTGGGGATCAGGCTGGCGCGCATCGCCGCCTTTGCCGATCCTGCCGGGGCCACGCCCCGCATCGTCGCCGCCGATTTGCTGGGGCGGGGCGGCTATGCGGCCTATGCCGTCGAGGAGGCCCGCAAGGTTCCCGGCACCGGCTGGCATGGCGCGCTGGCGCAGGCCGAATTGGTCGAGGCGTTGGCGGCGGCGGGACAGCGGCAGGAGGCGATCGTCCTTGCCCGTACCCTGGCCGCGGTGCCCAATGCAGAGCCGGAGCGCCATGTCCGCCTGGGCCAGTTGCTGATGCAGGAGAAGGATTACCGGGCTGCCGCATCCGCCTTCCGCACGGCTCAGGCCAGCTATTCGGGCGATGCCGTCCCCTGGGCGCTGCTGTTGTTCGAGGGCAGCGCGCTGGAACAGGGCGCGCGATGGGACGAGGCGCGCGCCGTGCTGGAACGGGCGGCGAGATTGGCCCCGGACGAACCCGCCATACTCAATTACCTGGGCTATGCGCAGATCGAGCGGCGGCAGAATATGGACGCGGCGCTGGAGTTGCTGAAAAAGGCGAGCGCGCTGAAGCCGCAGGACGCATCGATCACCGATTCCCTCGGTTGGGCGCAGTTCTTGACCGGGGACATCGATGCCGCCGTGCCGATGCTGGAACGGGCAGCTGCCGGTGCGCCCTCCGACGCGACGATCAATGAGCATCTGGGCGATGCGCTCTGGGCTGCCGGGCGGCGATATGAGGCGCGCTATGCCTGGCGCGCCGCGGCCGTCTTCGCCGAGGGAGAAACGGCGCAACGACTGGCCGCCAAGGCGAGAGAGGGGATGAAGCCCGAATATGCCGCACGTTGAAGCGGAGCATGTCGCCGCCCGCCCGGTGGAAGCGGGCGAACTGGTCGAAACCGCCTTCGCCAAGATCAATCTGGCGCTCCATGTCCGGGAAAGGCGGGCGGACGGTTATCATGCGCTGGAAAGCCTGTTCGTCTTCACCGAATTGGGCGACAGGCTGACGGGCCGCATCCGCGCGGATGGGGAAATCCGGCTGGAGATGGACGGGCCGTTCGGGCCTCTGCTGGATGGCGGGCCGGACAATCTGGTGATCAGGGCGGCCCGCGCATTGCAGGACCATCTGGGGGACAGTCCCGGCGCCGACCTGCGGCTGACCAAGGTCCTGCCCGTCGCCTCGGGCATTGGCGGCGGTTCCGCCGATGCTGCGGCGGCGTTGCGGTTGCTGATGCGGCTCTGGAACGCGCCCGTGGCGCCCCAGCTTCTGGAACGCATCGCCTTGTCATTGGGGTCGGACGTTCCCGCCTGCATCGGCAGCATCCCGCAAATGGTGCGCGGACGCGGCGAGATATTGCAGCCGCAGGCCATGGAGGGCCTGTCCGCCATGCCGATCCTGCTCGTCAATCCGGGCGTGGCGCTGTCGACCGCGCAGGTCTTCGGCGGGTGGGATCGACGCGATCGGGGGCCGCTTGCGGCAGGGGGGCTGGAGCAGCTGATCAGCGACGGGCGCAACGATCTGGAACCTCCCGCCATGGCCGCAGCCCCGGTGATCGCCGATGTGCTGGCGGCGTTGAAGACCTGCGGCGGATTGCGCCTTGCCCGCATGTCGGGATCGGGCGCGACCTGCTTCGCCCTGTTCGATACGGATCGGCAGATGGCGGAGGCGGCGGCAGCCTTGCGTGCGGCTCGGAACGGATGGTGGGTCGCGGAAACGAGGATCAGGGCGGCATGAGCGAGGCCTTTAGCCAGATCGATGGCGGCGATCTCAATATCCTGATCATTGCCGATCATGCCTCGGCGCATGTTCCGGCGGACATCGACCTTGGGATCGACGCAGCGTTGCTGGCCGATCATATCGCAGTCGACATCGGCGTGGCGGAGGTCAGCGCGCTGCTGGCTCGGCAATTGGGCTGCACGGCGGTGCTGGGCGGCGTTTCGCGCCTCGTCATCGACCTCAACCGGGAAGAGGATGCGCCCGGCCTGCTGCCCGTGATGAGCGACGGCCATGCCGTTCCGGGCAACCGCCATGCCGACCTGGCCGACCGGATGATGCGGTTCCACCATCCCTATCATCATCATGTCGCGCGGCTGCTGGAGCGCATGGCGTCGCCGTTCATCCTGTCGGTCCACAGCTTCACGCCCCGCCTCGCCAGCGATCCCGGCCAGAAGCGCCCTTGGGATATCGGCGTCCTCTACAACCGGGACGACAGGGCGGCGCGGATAGCCATTCCCATGCTGGAGGCGGCGGGGCTGAAGGTGGGGGATCAACTGCCCTATTCGGGCAAGGTGCTGAACGCCACGATGAACCGCCATGCGGAGGGGAACGGCATTCCCTATCTGGGCATAGAGATGCGGCAGGACCTAGTCGGTGACGCGGACGGGCAAAGGCGATTTGCCGACATATTGGCTCCGGTGGTGCTCGAATGCCGCGGCCGGCTCGCATGACGGGCGGGATGGAATGATGAGGCGGCGCGCCCTGATGAGCCTGCTCACATGCCTGGCGCTGGCCGGATGCGGCGGTTCGTCGGGGGCTGGAGAGCTGGCCGGCAAGGGAAGGGAACTGATCTCCTGCGCGATCGGCCCGGGCGCCGAATGGAGCGAGGACTGCCCCGTCGAACGGGATGGGGAACTGTTGACGGTGCGCCATGCCGACGGTGGCTTTCGGCGCTTCCGGATAGTCCATGACGGGCGCGGGATCGCGCCGGCGGACGGAGCGGAGGAGGCAAGCATTCTGGTCGCCGGCAAGGGCGCAATCGAGTTGAGCGTCGGACAGGACCGCTATCGCTTTCCCGCCCGCTTGTCCGAAGGGAAGAGATGATGCGCGGCCATGCGATCCTGACCGGCGCCGAGATGCGGGAGGCGGAACAGGCCGTCATGGCCGCCGGCATTCCCGAATATATGCTGATGGAGCGGGCGGGAGCCGCCGCTGCGGAGATCGTCTGGCGGGCAGGCGGGAAGCGAGACCTGCTGGTCCTTTGCGGCCCCGGCAACAATGGCGGCGACGGGTTCGTGATCGCGCGGCTGCTCCGGGCGCGGGGCGTGGCCGTGCGCGTCGCGGCGCTGGGCAAAAGCCGGACGGACTCCAGCATGAAGGCGCGGGAGGCGTGGACCGGCCCTGTCGAGAATTTCCTCGACGCCGCGCCGGCGACGCAGATCGTGGACGCGCTGTTCGGCACCGGCCTGTCGCGTGGACTGGACGCGGAGGTCGCGACGAAGCTGCGCGCCCTCGCCGAACAGGCGAGCTTCAGCTATGCCCTGGACCTGCCGAGCGGCGTGCAGACGGACACGGGCGAACTGCTGTCCGATGTGCCTGGCATGGGCGTCTGCATTGCCTTGGGCGCTCTCAAGCCGGCGCATATGTTGCAGCCTGCCGCAACATGCTGGCAGCGGCTGGTCTGCGCCGACATCGGCATCGAGACGTCCCATGCGAAAATGCACCGGCTCGCTCCCCCGCAACTGCATCGCCCAGGCCCGGCCGCGCATAAATATAGCCGTGGACTGGTCGCCGTGGTCGGCGGCGAGATGGCCGGCGCCGGGCTGCTCGCAAGCCAGGCGGCCGCGCATGGAGGGTCGGGCATGGTCCGGCACCTGGTCCAGGGCCAGGTCCAGGGAGGGCCGGGCGCCATTATCGCGGAACGGGCCGATGCAGCGCAGGATGTGGCGCATAGGCTGAATGATGGCCGGTTCAGGGCGGTTCTGGTCGGCCCAGGGCTGGGACGCGGGAAGGGCGCTTCGGATCGGTTGACGGCGGTGCTTGCGGCCGGGCACCCGCTCGTTCTGGACGCCGATGCGCTGGTCCTGCTGGCGGAGGAGGGGCTGAATGCCGTTCCGCCGGGCGCTGTCCTCACCCCCCATGAAGGCGAATTCGTCCGCCTGTTCGGAAATCTGCCGGGCAGCAAGGTGGAGCGGGCGCTGGAGGCGGCAAGACGGTCCCGCTCGACGCTGATCTACAAGGGCAGCGACAGCATCGTCGCCGCGCCGGATGGACGCGCCGTCCTGTCGCCTCCTGGTTCTTCCTGGCTTTCGACGGCGGGAACGGGCGATGTGCTCGCGGGACTGGTCGCTGCTCGGCTTGCCGTCACGGGCGACGGATTTCGGGCGGCGTGCGAGGCGCTGTGGCTGCACGGGGAGGCCGCCCGGCGAGCGGGCGCGGCTTTCATCGCCGACGATTTGCTTGTGGAGCTGCCAGCGGCTATCGCCTCGCGCCTGTGACCGAACTCGACACCGACATCATCGTCCGCATCGCCGCCAAGGGCGATGGCGTGACCGCCAATGGCCGCCATGTTCCGCTCGCTGCGCCCGGCGACCGGATCGCTGCGGACGGCGGCATCCTGCCGGGACCGCATCATGCCGACCCGCCATGCGCGCATTTCCCGACCTGCGGCGGATGCGAGTTGCAGCATGTCGACGATGCGAGCTACGCGGAGTTCGTGACGGCGCGCGTCGCGGGTGCCCTGGCGGTGCAGGGGGTGGAGCCGGGCATGCTCCTGCCGCCCCATATCTCCCCGCCCAAGGTCCGCCGACGCGCATCGCTGCGGGCGATCCGGCAGAGCCGGAAGGTCGTCATCGGCTTTGCGGAGTCGGGCAGCCATGTGCTGGTCGACCTGACGATGTGCGAAATCCTCGATCCCCGGCTGTTCGCGCTGGTGGCGCCGCTGAGGAGCCTGTGCGTCCTCGTCGTGCCGGAAAAGCGCGCCGCGCATGTTCGCATGTCGCTGACCGACCAGGGCGTGGACCTTTTGCTGGAGGGCGTGCGGATCGAAGGACTTGCCGCCGATGAGGCGCTCCTGGCCTTCGCGCAGCACCATGGGCTGGCTCGGCTGACCATCGACGAAGGCGAAGGCCCGCAGACCCGCTGGGAGCCGGAGCCGGTCACGGTCAGCTTCGGCGGCGTGCCGGTCGCCTTTCCGCCCTTCGCCTTCCTTCAGGCGACGCCCGACGGCGAAGCCGCGCTGGTGCGGGAAGCAGGCGCGGCCATGCCGGCACAGGGCGCCATTGCCGATCTTTTCTGCGGCCTCGGTACATTCGCGCTGGCCTTGGGGCAAGGGCGGCCGGTCTATGCGGCGGAGGCGGCGCGCGATCTGGTCCTGTCCCTCAAATCGGCTGCCAATCGCGCGCAGCGCCGCATGGCGGCGGATCATCGCGATCTGTTCCGGCGGCCGCTGACGCCCGCGGAGATCGATCGTTTCGCGGGAATCGTCATCGATCCGCCGCGTGCCGGAGCGCGGGAACAGGTGGTGCAGCTTGCCGCATCGCGCGTGCCGGTCATCGCCTATATCTCCTGCAACCCTGCCAGTTTTGCCCGGGACGCGGCGCATCTGGTCGCTGGCGGCTACAGGCTGGAGCGGGTTCGGCCGGTGGGGCAGTTCCGCTGGTCCACCCATGTGGAACTGGTCGGCATCTTCCGGCGCTGAGCGCATTAGCCCCTCGCCGCGGGGGAGTGCGGCGAGGGGCCTTGCATCCTCTCCCCAAGGGGAGGCCTGAGCCTCTACCCCAGCTTGATGACAGTGGCGCGACGGCGGACCGGGACGGCGTCGACATAGAGGCTGGCCATCGGCTCATCCTCCACTTCAACGACAGCTTCGGACGTGAAGCCGTTGAAGCCGGTGCGCATCGCAGCGCCATAGGCGCCCAGCATGCCGATCTCTATATAGTCGCCCGCCTGCACGTCGTCCGGCAGCATGAAGGGGCCAACCATATGGTCCATGTCGTCGCAGGTGGGGCCATAGAAGGAGAAGCCGGTCAGTTCCGCCTCGCTCTCTTCCTCCCGCAGCAGGGCCACGGGGAAGCGCCAGCCGATATGCGCCGCGTCGAACAGCGCGCCATAGGCGCCGTCGTTGATGTAGAGTTCGGTGCCGCGACGGCGTTCGACGCGCACGACGACCGAGCTATATTCGGCGGAAAGGGCACGGCCAGGCTCGCACCACAGTTCAGCCGAATAGCTGATCGGCAGGCTTTCGAAACCGCGGTGGATCGCGTCGAAATAATTTTCGAGCGCGACCGGCTCCATGCCTGGATAGATGGACGGAAAGCCGCCGCCGACATCGATGATGTCGACCGTGACGGCCGCATCGACGATGGCTGCGCGGACGCGCTCTATGGCGTCGCTATAGGCCTGGGGCGACATGGCCTGGCTGCCGACATGGAAGCAGATGCCCAGCGCGTCGGCGGCCTGGCGGGTGGCCATCAGCAGTTCGCGGGTTTCGCCCAGTTCCGCGCCGAATTTGGAGGCGAGGCTGAGTTCCGAATGTTCGGACGACACGCGCAGGCGGACGCACAGTTCCAGGTCCGTCGCGTCGTTGGTGGCGCGCATGATCTTGGCCAGCTCGTCCATCGAATCGAGCGAGAAGGTACGCACGCCGTGGACATGATAGGCTTCCGCGACGGCTTCCTCGGCCTTGACCGGGTGCATGAAGCAGAGCTTCGCCTCATTCCCCAGCGTCTCCGCGACAAGGCGCACTTCCGCGATGGACGCCACGTCGAAATGCGTGACTCCGCAAGCGAACAGGGTGCGGATCAGATCGGGAGACGGATTCGCTTTGACCGCATAGAGCGAGCGCCCCGGAAACTTCTCGGAAAAGAAGCGGGCGGCCCGGGCCGCAGCCTGGGGTCGAACAAGCGTTACCGGAGCTGCCGGTTTGAGGGTGGTCGCTACCCCCAGCGCGCTATGATGCTTGTGCAACTCAAGGGACCTCCAGGGTAGTCGTTGGCAAAGAAGCTGCCTTGCGGTGGAAGTCCCATGGGGCAGCGGAAGGGCGATATATGCGGCGGGGGTCCCCCTGTAAAGCGCGTCCGTAAATTTTGTTGCGCTTGCCGCTATGAAATGTGCGTCAGGAGAGGCGGGACTTGAAATCCTCGTAGGAAAACTGGCGGATTTGCTGGAGTTCGTCGGTTTCCGAGTTCCACAGCCAGATGGACGGCAGGGGCACGCCGTTGAATGTATTGGTCTTTACCATCGAATAATGGGCCTGGTCGAGGAAGGCGATCCGCCGTCCCGGAGTCGCGCCGCCGGGGACTCGATAGTCGCCGATGATGTCCCCTGCCAGGCAGGACGGGCCACCGAGTCGGGTGAGCTGGCCTTCCATTTCCTCATGCAGCATGGCGGGGCGGTAGGGGGCCTCTATGACGTCGGGCATGTGGCAGGTGGCGGAGATGTCGGTGATCGCGACGGGCATGCCGTTGTCGATGACGTCCAGGATTTCGCCGATCAATATGCCGGCGTCCAGAGCCATGGCTTCGCCCGGTTCGATATAGAGTTCCAGGCCCGTCTGCGCTTTGATCCGCTGGAGGAAGGCGATCAGCAGGTCGGTCTGGTAATCGGCGCGGGTGACATGGTGGCCGCCGCCGAAGTTCAGCCATTTGAGACCGCCGACATGCGGCATGACGCGGGATTCGATGGCGGCCCAGGTGCGTTCCAGCGGCAGGAAATCCTGTTCGCACAGATTATGGACGTGCAGGCCGTCGACGCCCGCCAGATGTTCGGGGCGCAACTGGTCGATGGGGAAGCCCAGGCGGCTGTGGGGCTGGGAGGGGTCGTATTTGGGGACTTCGCCCTCCGCGTGGAGGGGGTTTATGCGCAGGCCGATGTCGAAGTTCACACCGTTGTTGCGAGCATTTTCGATGACCGGGCGCAGGCGGGCGATCTGGCCGGGGCTGTTGAAGATCACATGGTCGGAAATCTTCAGGATTTCGGCCAGATCTTCGGCCTTGTAGGCGGCGCAATAGGTGGCGATCTCGCCCCGATATTCCTCATGGGCGAGGCGCGCTTCGTAGATGCCGGAGGCGCAGACGCCGTCGAGATATTCCGCGATGACGGGGCCGAGGGACCACATGGAAAAGGCCTTGAGCGCGCCCAGCACCTTGATGCCCGCGCGGTCGCCTATGTCGCGCAGGACCGAAAGGTTGCGGCGCACCGCGGCCTCGTCCACCACGAAGGCGGGCGAGGGGACGCGGTGGAGGTCGAAGCGGGCGAAGGCGGCGGGGTCGCCGGCTTTGGTTTCCATGGGCATTCCATTCGATGCCGTGTTCCTGCGTAGGCAGGAACCCAGTTCAGACGGCGGGACTGGGCTCCTGCCTTCGCAGGAGCACGTGGCTTTTAAAAGTCGAGCGGCGCGGCCAGTTCCTTTACCTGCCAGGGCAGGCCGTGCTTGTTCAGCATGTCCATGAAGGGGTCGGGATCGAACTGTTCGATGTTGAACACGCCTTCCCCCTTCCACGCGCCGGTCAGCATCAGCGCGGCGCCGACCATCGCCGGGACGCCGGTGGTGTAGCTGACCGCCTGGTTGCCGGTTTCGGCATAGGCGTCCTCATGGTCGCAGACATTATAGACATAGACGGTCTTCTGCTGGCCGTCCTTCTGGCCGGTCGCGATGTCGCCGATATTGGTCTTGCCTTTGGTTGTGGAACCCAGGCTGGACGGTTCGGGCAGCACGGCCTTCAGGAACTGGAGCGGGATGATCTCCTGGCCGTTGTAGATGACCGGATCGATGCGGGTCATGCCGACATTCTGGAGCACCTCCAGATGCTTCAGATAGGCGTCGCCGAAGGTCATCCAGAAGCGGATGCGCTTGATTTCCGGGTAGAATTTGGCGAGCGATTCCAGTTCCTCATGATACATGAGGTACATGTTCTTTTCGCCCACCTGATCGAAGTCGAACGGCTGCTTGTGCTTGAGCGCCGGGCCTTCGACCCACTTGCCGCCTTCCCAGTGCCGGGAGGGGGCGGTGACTTCGCGGATGTTGATTTCCGGGTTGAAGTTGGTCGCGAAATGCTGGCCATGGTCGCCGCCATTGCAGTCGAGAATGTCGAGCGTGTCGATCCGGTCGAGCAGATGCTTCTTGATATAGCTGGCGAAGACGCTGGTGACGCCGGGGTCGAAGCCGGAACCCAGCAGCGCCATGATCCCGGCTTCCTTGAAGCGGTCCTGATAGGCCCATTGCCAGCTATATTCGAACTTCGCCGTGTCGCGGGGTTCGTAATTGGCGGTGTCGAGATAGTCGGTCTTTGTCGCCAGGCAGGCGTCCATGATCGCCAGATCCTGATAGGGCAAAGCGAGGTTCACGACCAGCTTGGGCTGCACCCGTTCGATGAGGGCGACGGTTTCGGCGACATTGTCCGCGTCCACCTGCGCCACGTCGATGGTGACGCCGGTGCGGGCCTTCACCGATTCGGCCACCTTCTCGCAGGAGACGATGCGGCGGCTGGCGAGGGTGATATGGCTGAAAATATGAGGGTTTTGGGCCATCTTGTGAACCGCGACAGAACCCACGCCGCCCGCGCCAATGACCAGAACCTTGCTCAATTCAACTGCTCCATCGCTGTGCCGCGCCTCAGGCGCGAAAGCGCCCATATAGGGACTGTGCGTGACAGCGCAAAGTCGGAGGTTGGGGGAGGGGTGATCGACTCCTTACCGTTCGCGCTGAGCCTGTCGGCGCTTCCTGAGCGGCTGCCTTGGAGGGGTGCTTGTTTTGAAAGGGAGAAGTGAGGGGCTTCGACAGGCTCAGCCCGAACGGGGGTGGATTTTTGTGACGCGGGTAGGTTTTTGTGACGGGGGTGGGGTTCTCGTGACGGCGGTGGGGCTTTTTGTGACGGTAGCCGATTTGAGGATGCTCCGGACCACGGCTCATCTTCTCATCGGCATGGGGACGGTATATCAAGGGAAGCATCGCGGCGTGGGCATGAGGGGCGATGGAGAGGACATTGCTTTTCCGGCCTTGATCACAGGGGGGGAATGGAGATGGCGACAATCAGCGATGAGGCCTTGCGGCAGCGGGGCTTTCCGGATGCCGAGCGCAATTTTTTCCGCGTCATGGCGGTCGTGATGGCGATGGTCATCGTTGCGGGCTTCACGCTCAATCTGGCGATGGGGCGATCGACCTTCGCCGTGCCGGTCGTCTATCATGTCCACGCCTTGGTCTTTTTCGGCTGGGTGGCGCTCTATGTCGCGCAAAACTGGCTGATCGCGGGCAATCATGTCGCCCTGCACTGGAAGCTGGGCCTGCTGGCCTATGGCTGGGTTCCGGTGATGGTGGTGCTGGGCTTTGCCATCATGTTGACGTCGCTGCGCCGGACGGGCGGACCCTTCTTCTTCGACCAGAGCGAGTTTCTGTTCAGCAATTCGATGCTGCTGCTGCTTTTCGGCGCGATGGCGATGACCGCGTTGCGCCGCCGCCGCCACATGGGTTGGCACCGCCGGTTGATGATGACGGCCATGGCCATCCTGACCGGACCGGGACTGGGGCGGTTGCTGCCCATGCCGCTGTTCATTCCCCATGCCTGGCGGATCGGGATATTGGCGACGCTGATCTTTCCGGTGATCGGCATGATCGCCGACAAGCGGCGGCATGGCCATGTCCATGCGGCCTGGTTCTGGGGCGTGGGAGCGATCGTCCTGACGCAGCTCCTCGCCGATGTCATCGCCTATAGCGGTTTCGGGATCGGCATCACCCACGCCTTGCTGGAAGGCACGCCCGGAAGCGCGCGGCCCATAGAAGCCTTCCTTCCGCCGGCTTTCGGTTCCTGACGGCGGGGCGCGCAGTCAGATCAGGAACCGCCTGAGGCCGGCGATGCTGTCCGCCTCATGCGCCGGCTTGTCGCGGCGGATGCGGGATATGCGGGGGAAGCGCATGGCGAGGCCGGATTTGTGGCGCCTGCTTTCGTGAATGCTGTCGAAGGCGACCTCCAGCACCAGCGACTTTTCCACCTCCCGCACCGGGCCGAAGCGGTTGACCGTGTTGGTCCGCACGAAGCGGTCCAGCCATTTCAGTTCCTCGTCGGTGAAGCCGCTATAGGCCTTTCCCACGGGCAGCAGTTCGCCCTCCTCCGTCCAGCAGCCGAACGTATAGTCCGAATAGAAGGATGAGCGTTTGCCGTGGCCGCGCTGCGCGTACATCATCACGCAGTCGGCGGTCAGCGGGTCGCGTTTCCACTTATACCAGAGCGCGGCCCTTCGCCCCGCGACATAGGGGCTGTCGCGGCGTTTGAGCATCACGCCCTCTATGGCGGCGTCGCGGGCGCCTGCGCGTATTTCCGCCAGGCTCTCGAAATCGGGCGCTTCGATCAGGGCGGACAGGTCGAAGCGGTGCGGGTCGAGTTGCGGGACGATGCTTTCCAGCCGGGCGCGGCGTTGTTCCCACGGCAGCGGGCGGAGGTCTTCGTCGGCGTCCAGCAATATGTCGTAGAGGCGGACGAAGGCGGGATAGTCGTCCATCATCTTTGCCGTCACCGCCTTGCGGCCCAGCCGTTGCTGGAGGGCGTTGAAGCTGGCGGCTTCGCCTCCCTGGAATTCGCCCTTCACCAGCAGTTCGCCGTCGAGGACGGCGTGGTGGCGCAGGGCCTGCGCTATGTCGGGGAAGCTGCCGGTGATGTCGTCCCCGGCGCGGCTGTAGAGGCGGGTTTCATTTGGCGTGCCGACGATCTGCACGCGGATGCCGTCCCATTTCCATTCGGCGGCATAGTCGGAGAGGTCGACGCTTTCCGCCTCCAGCGGGTGGGCGAGCATGAAGGGGCGGAAGAAGGGCGTGCCCGCCGGGTCGGGGCGGTCGGCCTTCCCCTCCGCCCATTGGAAGAGGTCGGCATAGGGCGGTGCGAGGGCGTGCCAGCATTCCTCCACATCGTCGACGTCGAGGTTGAAGGCCTGCGCGAAGCCGGTCTTGGCGAGGCGGGCGGAGATGCCGACGCGCAGGCCGCCGGTCGCCAGCTTGAGCAGGGCGAAGCGGCCGGAGGCATCGAGATGGTCCATCATCCGGGCGAGGATCGCGGGGGCGGCGGCGCGGCTGGTGGCGTGGAGCCGGTCTATGATGGCGGAGAGGGAGAGGGAGCCGTCGTCCACCTCCGGCGGCTGGTCTTCGGCCTTGGGCCAGAGCAGGGCGACGGTTTCGGCCAGGTCGCCGACATAGTCGCGGCTCATTTCGAACAGCACGGGGTCGACGCGGGCGCGGGTCATTTCGGCGATGGTGGAAGCCTTGACCGCCTTCAGGTCCAGATTGCCGGTGAGGGCGGCGAGCGCCCAGCCCCGGTCGGGGTCGGGGGCGCTGCGCATATAGGCGGCGATAAGGTCCAGCTTGCCGTTGCGGGAGCGGGTGTAGACCAGGCCGTCGAGGAGTTGGGAGAAGGCGCGCATTTCAATCCCGACCCCCGTTCGTTTCGAGCGCAGTCGAGAAACGAGGCAGGACCGAGTTCAGCGACGCCAAATGGTATGTGCGTGCTATCCGTTTCTCGACTTCGCTCGAAACGAACGGATGTGGTGCGGTGGGGACCATCAGCCCTCATCCTCGTCTTCGCGGCCGATCAGGGCCAGCGCGCGGGCTCGCATCTGGTGGGTCATGCACCAGTGGAGCAGGGCTTCCTCCCGGCCGTGGGTGATCCAGGTTTCCGACGGGGCGACTTCGCGGATGGTGTCGGTCAGTTCGTCCCAGTCGGCATGGTCGGAGATGATGAGGGGCAGTTCGACATTGCGCTGGCGGGCGCGCTGGCGGACGCGCATCCAGCCCGACGCCATGGCGGTGATCGGATCGGGCAGGCGGCGGCTCCAGCGGTCGTTGAGGGCGGAGGGGGGCGCCACGACGATGCGGCCGCGCAGCTCTTTGGCCGGTTGGTCGGTGGCGGGGCGCAGCTCGCCCAGATCGACGCCGAATTGCGCGTAGAGGGCGCACATGCGGTCGAGCGCGCCGTGGATGTGGATGGGGTCGTGATGTCCTCTTGCGCGGAGTTCGCTGATGAGGCGCTGGGCCTTGCCGAGGGCATAGGCGCCGACCAGCACGCAGCGGTCGGGATTGGCGTGGAGGGCGGCGAGCAGGCGGTCGACTTCGCTGCCGGTGTCGGGATGGCGGAAGACGGGGAGGCCGAAGGTGGCTTCGGTGACGAAAATGTCGCAGGGGACGGGCTGAAAGGGCTGGCAGGTGGGGTCGGGGCGGCGTTTATAGTCGCCGGTGACGACGACGCGCTCGCCCGCATGGTCGAGGACGATCTGGGCGGAGCCGAGGACGTGACCGGCGGGGATGTAGCTGATCGTGACGCCGTTCATGCGGATTTCTTCGCCATAGGCAAGCGCCGTGCCGGATGTAGTGCCGTAGCGCAGGGCCATGATGGCCAGCGTCTCCCGCGTCGCCCACACATGGCCATGGCCGCCCCGCGCATGATCGGCATGGCCGTGGGTGACGAGGGCGCGCTCCTGAGGGACGGACGGATCGATCCAGGCATCGGCCGGGCGGACATAGATGCCGGTCGGGTGGGGTTCGATCCAGTGGGGCATGGCTGTCTGAAATGGTGAGGGAGGCGGGTTGGTTCCGCAAGGGGCTTTGCATGGCCGCGGGGTGGGTGGGGGCGCGGGGCGGCGTGGCGTTGCGCTTGGCACCGTTAGGAGGCCCGGCAGGCGGGGTGAATTGTTCGAAGGATGGAAGAGGATTTGCCTCGGGCGTTGCGTTGGCCCACCCCCTAGCCCCCTCCCGCTTGCGGGAGGGGGAATGCGGTTGTCAGGCGGCCTTTTTGAATTCCAGTTCCAGGCGGTCCCAGATTTCGACCAGGGCGTCGACCAGTTCGCGCATCATCTCTTCGTTGTGCGCCGGGCCAGGGGTGAAGCGCAGGCGTTCCGTGCCGCGGGGGACGGTGGGGTAATTGATCGGCTGCACATAGGCGCCATATTCGGCGAGCAATATGTCGCTGATCCGCTTGGCCTTCACCGGATCGCCCACCATCAGCGGGACGATGTGCGTGACCGAGGGCATGACCGGCAGGCCCGCTTCGGCCATCAGCCGCTTGAGGGTCGCGGCGGACGCCTGCTGGCCGTCGCGTTCCTCGCTCGACTGCTTCAGGTGGCGGACGCTGGCCAGCACGCCCGCGACCAGCACCGGCGACAGGGATGTCGTGAAGATGAAGCCGGGCGCATAGCTGCGGATCACGTCGACGATCATCTGGTCGGCCGCGATATAGCCGCCCATGACGCCGAACGCCTTGCCCAGCGTGCCTTCGATGATGGTCAGGCGGTGGGCGACATCGTCGCGTTCGGAAATGCCGCCGCCGCGCGCGCCGTACATGCCGACCGCATGGACCTCGTCCAGATAGGTGAGGGCGTTATATTCGTCCGCCAGGTCGCAGATCGCCGCGATGGGGGCGATGTCGCCGTCCATCGAATAGACGCTTTCGAAGGCGATCAGCTTGGGCGCGTCGGGGTCTTCGGCGGCCAGCAGTTCGCGCAGATGGTCGACGTCATTGTGGCGGAACACCCGCTTTTCGCAGCCCGAATTGCGGATGCCCGCGATCATCGAGGCGTGGTTCAGCTCGTCGGAGAAGATGATGCAGCCGGGCAGGATCTTCGCCAGGGTGGACAGCGTCGCCTCGTTCGAGACGTAGCCGGAGGTGAAGAGCAGCGCGCCTTCCTTGCCGTGCAGGTCGGCGAGTTCCGCTTCCAGATCGACATGATAATGGGTGTTGCCGCCGATGTTGCGGGTGCCGCCGGAGCCTGCGCCGACATCGTGCAGCGCCTCCTCCATCGCGGCGACGACCTTGGGATGCTGGCCCATGGCGAGATAGTCGTTGGAGCACCAGACGGTGATCGGCTTGGGCCCGTTATGGCCGTGGAAGCAGCGGGCGTTGGGGAAGGCGCCCTTGTTGCGCAGGATGTCGATGAACACCCGATAGCGACCTTCGCTATGGAGCCGGTCGATCGCCTGCGTGAAGATGTGCTTGTAGTTCACTTGAACGCCCAGTCCCTGTTCCCGCATCCCCTCTTTAGAGGGGCATTTATCCGCTGTTTCGGCCTATTACCAGTGATAACCGCTCGCAGCCTTAGGGAGAATTACCTATCACACTGATAGAAAGGCTTGCGATTGGACCAAAGGTCCACCCCTTCAAAGCCCCTCTATCCTTTGCAGGCCATAGCTTTCAAGAGCGGGGCGGAGCCGTTCGACGCTATCGTCCAGGCGGGTGAAGACGGCGGTTCCGGGGAGCGGTTCCGACGGCCATGGCTGCCCCTGGGTCAGATAGGCGATGCGGCGGGCAATTCCTTCACCGCCGTGCACGAAACGGAGCGGGCGGGGCGATGCGGCGGCCAGTTCGGCCTCGACCAGCGGGAAATGCGTGCAGGCGAGGACCACTATGTCCATCCGGTCGCCGCCGGGCTGGTCCAGCAGTCCGGCCAGAGCGTCGCGCGCCACGGCAGGGTCCAGCGGTTCGCCGCGCAATTTCGCTTCGGCCAGTTGCACGAGGGCAGCCGAGCCATGCCGCAGGACCGTGCAGTCGGAGCCATGTTCGGCGGCGAGCCGGTCCACATAAGGCTGGCGTACCGTGGCGTCGGTGCCGAGGACGCCGAAGACCCGGCTTTGCGAGAGCAGGGCGGCGGGCTTGATCGCGGGAACGGTGCCGACGACGGGGATGTCCAGCGCGGCGCGGACTGCTGGCAGGGCGATGGTGGAGGCGGTGTTGCAGGCGATGACCGCCAGGCGCGGGCGGTAGCGTTCGACCAGGCGGCCCAGCAATGCGGGCACGCGGGCGGCGATCTCCGCCTCGCTCCTTGTGCCGTAGGGGAAGCCAGCGCTGTCCGCCGCATAGATGACCGGGGCATGGGGCAGGGCGGCTTGGGCGGGGGCCAGGATGGAAAGGCCGCCGACTCCGGAATCGAAGAACAGCAGGGGGGCTTGGGGTGCGACTGTCATTATGGTCCGACATGTCGCGGGATGGGGCGGGCCTGTCAACATGGGGGAGGGGGATCATGTTGAGGTTGGTGGAGGGGGTGGGGCGTGACCTGTGGATTTCCCCTCCACCATTCGCTTCGCGAATGGTCCCCCCCCCCATCTGCGATGGGGAGGAATTGGGTGGGTTTCCATATATGTCGCCTTCGCCATTGCCCGGCGCGTTGGGGGCGCTATGGTCGCGCCGCAACTATTTCGGCGAGATCATGACTCCTCCCTGGCTTCTTCCCGCATTCGTCCTGCTGATCGGTTATCTGCTGGGTTCCATACCCTTCGGGCTGTTGCTGACGCGCTTCACCGGGGCGGGCGACCTGCGCAAGATCGGGTCGGGCAATATCGGCGCGACCAACGTGTTGCGGACGGGGCGCAAGGAACTGGCGGCGGCGACGCTGCTGCTCGACCTGCTGAAGGGCGGAGCGGCTGTGCTGGTGGGCGCGGCGCTGGTCGAGGGAGGCGGGCCGATGGCGGGGGGCATGGCCTTCATCGGCCATTGCTATCCTGTCTGGCTGCGCTTTGCCGGGGGGAAGGGCGTGGCGACCATGATGGGCGTGGTGACGGCGCTTTACTGGCCTGCCGGGATCGTCTTCGCGGTCGTGTGGCTTGGGGCGCTGTTCGGGACGAAATGGTCCTCCGTGGGCGGCATGGCGGCGGCAGTGAGCGCGCCTGTCGCCATGTGGTGCTTCGGCCGGATCGACCTGGTCCCCGTCGCGCTGGCGCTGGCGCTGATCGTGCTGTGGCGGCACCGGGAGAATATCGCGCGCCTCCTAAGGGGCACCGAGCCGAAGGTGGGCGCTTCGAAAAAGGCTTCGACCGGGGAATGAGCGAGCAGGAGCGGTTCAACCGCCTGCGCCTGATCCGTTCGCCGCGCATCGGCCCTGTCACCTTCCGCCAGTTGATGGCGCGCTTCGGCACGGCGGGCGAGGCTTTGCGGGCGCTGCCGGACATGGCGGCGCGGGGCGGCGGCAAGGCCAGCATCGTCGACGCGAAGATAATCGAGCAGGAAATCGCCCGCAGCCGGGCGGCCGGCGCCCGCTACCTGATCATGGGCGATGCCGATTACCCCTTCCTGCTCGACCAGATGGAGGGCGCGCCGCCCGCTCTGATCGTGCGCGGCGACGTGTCGCTGGCGGCGCGGGAATGCGTGGCGATGGTGGGGGCGCGCAATGCCTCCGCCGCCGCGTGCCGGTTCGCCCGCATGCTGGCGCAGGAACTGGGGCAGCGGGGCGCGGTGGTGGTGTCCGGGCTGGCGCGGGGCATCGATACGGCCGCGCATCGGGGCGCGCTGGAGAGCGGCACCATCGCCGTCATCGCCTGCGGCATCGACATCGCCTTTCCGCCCGAAAATGCGGAGTTGCAGGAGCGGCTGGCCGAGCAAGGGCTGCTCGTCACCGAGCATCCGCCGGGCACGCAGCCCCTGGCCCGGCAGTTTCCGGCGCGCAACAGGATCATAGCCGGGCTGGCCAGGGGCACCGTAGTGGTCGAGGCCGCGCCCAAATCCGGCTCGCTGATCACGGCGCGGCTGGCGGGGGAGGCGGGACGGGAGGTGATGGCGGTGCCCGGCTCCCCGCTCGATCCCCGCGCCCAGGGGTGCAACCAGTTGATCCGCGAGGGCGCGGTGCTGATCCAGAACGCCGCCGACGTGATCGAGGCGATCGGCGCCATCGATCCGCGCATGGTCCGGCAAGCCGGAGGCGACTTTGCGGGCGAGCCGCCGTCGGGCGATGTGGCCGAGCGGGAGCGGGCGTCGGTCGTCGCGCTGCTGGGGCCGGCGCCCGTGCCGGTGGATGAACTGATCCGGCTGTCGGGCCTTGGCCCCGCCGTGGTGCAGACCGTGCTGCTGGAACTGGAACTCGCCGCCCGGCTGGAACGGCATGCGGGCGGGAAGGTCAGCCTGTCGTGACGGGCGTCCTGACCGTGCGGAATGCCGCCTGCATCGCGGCGGCTTGACGGGGGGCGGAAACAGCTTTCAGACTCGCGCGTGTACGTGAGAGACAATTTGAACCGGGGCTTGAATGCAGCTTGTCATCGTTGAATCGCCGGCCAAGGCGAAGACCATCGAAAAATATCTGGGCGGCGATTTCCATGTGCTGGCCAGCTATGGGCATATTCGCGACCTGCCGCCCAAGGACGGGTCGGTGGACCCCGACAACGGCTTTGCCATGAGTTGGGAAAATTATGGCGACAAGGGCAAGCAGCTAAAGGCCATTGCCGACGAAGCCAAGAAGGCGACCCGGCTGATCCTGGCGACCGACCCCGATCGCGAGGGGGAGGCGATAAGCTGGCATGTGCAGGAGGTGCTGCGCGCCAAGAAGGCCTTGCCGCAGAAGGTCGACCGCGTGACCTTCAACGCGATCACCAAGCAGGCGGTGACGGAGGCGATGGCCCAGCCGCGCGCGCTGGACGAGGATCTGATCGACGCCTACCGGGCGCGGCGGGCGCTGGATTATCTGGTCGGCTTCACGCTATCGCCGGTGTTGTGGCGCAAGCTGCCGGGCGCCAAGTCGGCGGGGCGGGTGCAGTCGGTGGCGCTGCGGCTGGTGGTCGAGCGGGAGCGCGAGATCGAAAGTTTCGTGCCGCAGGAATATTGGTCGGTCGCGGCGGAAATGGAGCAGGCGGGACAGGGTTTCACTGCCCGGCTGGTCAAGTGGCGCGGCGAGAAGATCGAGCGGCTGACCATCGGCCGGGAAGGCGACGCCATGGCCGCGAAGGCGGACGTGGAGGCGGGGCGCTTCACCGTCGAGAAGGTCGAGACCAAGCCGGTTTCGCGCAATCCTCCGCCGCCCTTCACGACTTCGACGCTTCAGCAGGAGGCGGCGCGCAAGCTGGGCTTTTCCGCCAGCCATACGATGCGGATTGCGCAGCAGCTTTATGAGGATGGCGCGATCACCTACATGCGTACCGACGGCGTGCAGATGGACGGCAGCGCCATCTCCGCGGCGCGCAAGGCGATAGCGGAGCGTTATGACGGCGGCTATCTGCCCGAAAAGCCGCGTCAATATCAGACCAAGGCGAAGAATGCGCAGGAGGCGCATGAAGCGATCCGACCGACCGAATTTTACCGGGACAAGGTGGGATCGGGCGATCATGCGCGGCTGTACGACCTGATCTTCAAGCGGGCGCTGGCGAGCCAGATGGCGTCGGCGCGGCTGGAACGGACGACGGTCGATCTGGTGGACGGGACCGGGCAGCATGGGCTGCGCGCCACGGGGCAGGTCGTCATTTTTCCGGGGTTCCTGGCGCTTTATGAGGAAGGCCGGGACGATCCTGAGCGCGGCTCCGGCAAACATGCCTCCGCCGATGGCGAGGACGACGACAGCAAGCTGTTGCCGCGCATGGCGGCGGGCGATGCCCCGGCGAAGCGGAAGGTGACGGCGGAACAGCATTTCACCCAGCCGCCGCCGCGCTATTCCGAAGCGTCGCTGGTCAAGAAGCTGGAGGAACTGGGGATCGGGCGGCCCTCCACCTATGCGTCGACCTTGCAGGTGCTGAAGGACCGCGACTATGTGCGGATCGAGAAGAACCGCTTTTTCGCGGAGGAGAGCGGGCGGCTGGTGACGGCCTTCCTGGAGCGTTTCTTCGAGCGTTACGTGTCCTACGACTTCACGGCGGGGCTGGAGGAGGAGCTGGACGATATTTCCGGCGGGCGCGCCCAGTGGCAGGCGGTGCTGGAAGCCTTCTGGCGCGATTTCAAGCCCAAGACCGCCGAGGTGATGGAGCAGAAGCCGTCGGACATCACGGCGGAACTGGACAAGTTCCTGGAGCCGATGCTGTTTCCGCTCAAGGCGGACGGGTCCAACCCCCGCGCCTGCCCGATGTGCGGCGACGGGCAATTGTCGCTGCGCGGCGGGCGGTTCGGGGCGTTCATCGCCTGTTCCAACTATCCCGAATGCAAATATACGCGGAAGTTCGGGCAGCCGGGGGGCAAGGACGGGGCCGAGGATAGCGGGCCGGAAGTGCTGGGCAAGCATCCTGAGACCGGGCAGGACATCGTCCGGAAATCCGGGCGTTTCGGCCCTTATCTCGAGATGGGCGAGGGCAAGGAGGCGAAGCGCGGGTCCATTCCCAAGGATTTGCCCGATGGCGAATTGACGCTGGACTGGGCGGTGAAGCTGCTGAGCCTGCCCCGCGAGATCGGGCTGCATCCGGAGACGGGGAAGCCCATCGTGGCGAATATCGGGCGGTTCGGGCCTTATCTGCTGCATGACGGCAAATATGGGCGGCTGTCCTCCACCGCCGAGATTTTCGAGGTGGGGATGAACAGCGCCGTCGCGAAGCTGGCGGATGCGGCGAACAGGGGCGGGCGCGGGGCTTCATCGCGGGAGCCGCTCAAGGTGCTGGGCAAGCATCCGCGCACGGAGGCCGAGATCAAGCTGATGGCGGGGCGCTATGGGCCTTATGTGACTGACGGCACGACCAACGCGACCTTGCCCAAGACGATCGAGCAGGACGCCCTGACGCTGGAGGAAGCGGCGCAGTTGATCGATGCGCGGGCTGCTGCCGCGCCGGCGAAGAAGGGGAAGAAGGCGGTGGCGAAGAAAGCGGCGGCGAAGAAGCCCGCTGCCAAGAAGGCGCCTGCGAAGAAGAAGGTGGCGGCGGAGTAAAGCTCTACCTCCGTTCGCCCTGAGCGAAGTCGAAGGGCCTGGCTGAGCGCAGCCGAAGCCACTTCGACAAGCTCAGTGGAGGGCGAACTTTACTCCACCCAGTCCAGGCCGATGTCGCGGTAGATGAAGCGGTCGTCCTCCCAATCCTCCTTCACCTTGACGTGGAGGTAGAGGTGGACCTTGACGCCCAGTAGGCTCGCCAGTTCGGCGCGGGCCTTCGAGCCGATTTCCTTGAGGCGCTGGCCGCCCTTGCCCAGCACGATGGCGCGCTGGCTGGCGCGGCCGACCAGGATCTGCTGGTGGATTTCGACCGATCCGTCGTCCCGCTCGCTATATTTTTCCGTGTCGACGGCGGCGGCATAGGGGAGTTCGGCGTGGAGTTGATGGTATAGCTGCTCGCGGGTGATTTCCGCCGCCAGCATGCGGTCGGTGGCGTCGGAGACCTGATCCTCCGGGAAGTGCCAGGGGCCTTCGGGCATGGCCCTGGCGAAGGCGGTCTTGAGTTCGGGAAGGCCGTCGCCGGTCGCGGCGCTGACGAAGAAGGTCTCCGCTATGTCGAGCTGTTCGTAGAGACGCTGGGTGTGGACGAGCAGCTTTTCCTTGATGGCGATGTCGACCTTGTTGAGGATCAGCCATTTCTTTTCCGGGCGGGCGGCGAGGGCGCCGACGATCGGTTCCATCTTGGCGCCGAGGCCCGCCTTGCCGTCGACGACCAGCGCGATCAGGTCGGCGCCCTGCGCGCCGCCCCAGGCGGCCTGCACCATCGCGCGGTCCAGGCGGCGCTTGGGCTGGAAGATGCCGGGGGTGTCGACCAGCACGATCTGCGCGTCGCCTTCGATCGCCACGCCCATGACGCGGGTGCGGGTGGTCTGCGCCTTGGGGCTGGTGATCGCCACCTTCTGGCCGACCAGCGCGTTCACCAGGGTGGATTTGCCCGCATTGGGCGCGCCGACGATGGCGATGACGCCGCAGCGCTGATTGTCGAGATCGAGGTCCAAAAATTACTCCGTTTCACAAAAGCGAAGCGTGTTCCTGCGAAGGCAGGAACCCAGGTCAAACGGCTGAACTGGGCTCCTGCCTACGCAGGAGAACGCCATATCATAAAAGTCGCTCAGATTGTCAGCTTGTCCAGCAGGGCCTTTGCCGCTGCGGTTTCCGCTTCCTGTTTGGAACCGCCCGTCGCGCTTGCTTCGCCTGCGCCCTTGATGCTGACCGTTACCGTGAATTTCAGGGCGTGGTGGGGTCCGGAGCGGTCGGTCATCGCATATTCCGGGGGCTTGCGCTTGTTGGCGGCGGCCCATTCCTGGAGGGCGGATTTGGGATGTTTGGGCGCGCTTGCCTGGGTGTCGACGCGGTCGGCCCAGAGGCGGCGGACCAGGGTGCGGGCTTCCTCCAGACCGCCCTCCAGATAGAGTGCGCCGATCAGCGCCTCCATGACGTCGCCCAGCACATTGTCGCTGTCGGCGGCGCCGTCGTCGCGGGCCTGCTTGCCAAGGATGAGATGCGCCGGAACCCCGGCGCCGCGGGCGACTTCGGCGCAGGTCTCGCCCGACACCAATGCGTTGAAGCGGCGGGAGAGCTTGCCTTCGGGTTCGCCCGAAAAGCGGTCGTAGAGCCACTCCGCGATCAGCAGGCCCAGGATGCGGTCGCCCAGGAACTCCAGCCGCTCATAGTTCACCGCATGGGCGCTGCCATGGGTCAGCGCCTGGGCGAAGGCCGTCCGGTCCTTCGGCGCGTGGCCGATCAGGGCCTTCAGCCAGCCTTCGGTGTCCGCTTTCGTCAAAAGCCTTCCCCGATGCGGCTCCAGCGCGCCGCGGACACCCAAGTCCAGGGCAGCAGCCAGTTGGCGCTGCCGTCGGTCGAGAAGACGGAGATCATCGCCTTGCCCACCAGATTTTCCTCCGGCACCAGGCCGATGCCGCCGCCGTCGACCGCCGGGAAGCGGCTGTCGGCGCTGCGGTCGCGATTGTCGCCCATCATGAAGAGGTGGCCTTCGGGCACCACCACCGTGTCGCGGTCGTCCGCCGCGCCGTCCGGCACCAGGTCGAGGACATTGTAGCTCTTGCCGCCGGGCAGGGTCTCGCGAAACTGCGGGTAGCGGCACTGGCGGCCGCCTCCCGCAAGCGGTTCCTCGAACTTGGGGCGGTAGCAGGGGGAGGGGCTGCCCTCCCTGGCCGCCGCATCCTCCATATTGGGGGTGACGGGGATGACGAGGTCGGCCACCTTCTGCTTCGGGATCGCCTGGCCGTTCAGATAGACGGTGCCGCCGCGCACGGAGATCATGTCGCCGGGCAGGCCGATGACGCGCTTGATATAGTCGTTCTTCTGGTTCGGCGGCGCCTTGAACACCACGACGTCGCCCCGCTGCGGCGTGGAGGCGAGAATGCGGCCGGGGATCAGCGGAATGCCGAAGGGCAGCGAATAGCGCGAATAGCCATAGGGCCATTTCGCCACCAGCAGATAATCCCCGATCAGCAGCCGCGGCTGCATGGATTCCGACGGGATGTTGAAGGGCGACACGATGAAGCTGCGCAGGACGAAGACGAACACCGCCAGCTTTGCGAGAAACCAGAGGAAATCCCGCGTTTCGGATTTTGCGCTCATGCTTTGGTCGTCTTTTCCTTCAATTCGCCCTGAAAACAGGCCGTCGCGGCTTTTGCGGGTTCGTAAAGCCGCCGTCAAGCAGGCTAGAGACCAAGCGATCATCACCCGATGACCCTTCGCGACCTGAATTTTCTGTCCAAACGGTGCAATAGCGGAACGACTTGGCTAGGATGGGCAAGAATCGACAGGTGCAGCGTCGGTATCGATCAACGGCGAAACAAGAGGATATTCCCCAATGTCCAGCCCTGCACTGGCAGCGCTCGCGGCTCTTCCCCAGGCCGATCTCAAGGCCATCTTCACCGCCGATCCCGACCGGCTGAGCAAGTTCACGCTGACCCAGGGGCCGATCCGTTTCGACTGGTCGAAAACGCATCTGACTGACGATCTGTTCGCGGGCTTTCTGAAGCTGGCGGAGGAGAAGGGCTTTGCCGCGCAGCGGGACGCGCTGTTCGCGGGCGAGGCGGTGAACAACACCGAGGGCCGCGCCGCCGAGCATCCCGCCGAGCGGGGCGAGGGCAATGCCGACAGCGTGGCGCGGGCCAAGATGTTCCATGCGCGGATGCGGGCGCTGATCGACGCGATAGAGGGCGAGGCGCTGGGGCCGATCCGGCATATATTGCATATCGGCATCGGCGGGTCGGCGCTGGGGCCGGACCTGATCGTCGATGCGCTGGGCGGGGACGGGGCGCGTTATGACGTCGCCATCGTGTCCAATGTCGACGGCACGGCGCTGGAACGGGCGATTTCGCGCTTCGATCCGGAAGCGACATTGATCGCCGTGGCATCCAAGACCTTCACCACGACCGAAACCATGCTGAACGCCGCGAGCGCGATCAACTGGATGGTCGAGGCGGGGGTGGACGATCCTTATGGCCGGGTGATCGCGCTGACCGCCTCGCCGGACAAGGCCATCGAATGGGGCGTGGACGAGACGCGGGTGCTGCCCTTCGCGGAGTCCGTGGGCGGGCGCTATTCGCTCTGGTCGTCCATCGGCTTTCCGGCGGCGCTGGCGCTGGGGTGGGATGCGTTCGAGAGCCTGCTGGAGGGCGCGGCGGCGATGGACCGGCATTTCCGGTTGAATGATCCCGGCCGGAACGCGCCGCTGATCGCGGCCTTTGTCGACCAATATTATGCGCGAGTGCTGGGGTGCCAGACGCGGGCCTTGTTCGCCTATGATGAAAGGCTGCGGCTGCTGCCATCCTATCTCCAGCAACTGGAGATGGAGAGCAACGGCAAGAGCGTGACGCGGGACGGCAAGCCTGTCGACGGGCCGACGGCGGCGATCACCTGGGGCGGGGTTGGCACGGACGCGCAGCATGCGGTGTTCCAGTTGCTGCATCAGGGGACGATCCTGACGCCGGTGGAGTTCATCGCCTCCATCGAGCCGGGCCATGCGCTCGACCCGGCGCATCATCGGGCGTTGCTGGTCAACTGCTTCGCGCAGGGGGCGGCTTTGATGCGGGGGAAGGAGAATGACGCTGATCCGGCGCGGGCCTATCCCGGCAACCGGCCTTCGACCACCATCCTGCTGGACGATGTGACGCCGGAGGTGCTGGGGGCGCTGATCGCCTTCTACGAGCATCGGACCTTCGCCAATGCGGTGCTGATGGGAATCAATCCGTTCGATCAGTTCGGGGTCGAACTGGGCAAGGAGATCGCCAGGTCCATCGAGGCGGAGGGGCCGCAGGGCTTCGATCCGTCGACCATGGCGTTGATCGACCTGGCCTTGGGCGGGCTTTGACGAGCAGGCCCATCCCGCTTGCGGGACGGGCTTAGCCAGATTCCGATTTGTAACTCCGCCGGGGACGCTCCATATGCGGGCGCAATGCAGCGGAGGCTTATATGAGCGACTACGACTTCGACCTTTTCGTCATCGGCGCGGGATCGGGCGGCGTGCGGGCTTCCCGCGTGGCGGCGGCCCATGGCGCGAAGGTCGCGGTGGCGGAGGAATATCGCGTCGGCGGCACCTGCGTCATTCGCGGTTGCGTGCCCAAGAAGCTGCTGGTCTACGGCGCGCATTTCGCCGAGGATCTGAAGGATGCGCGGCGTTTCGGCTGGAACGTGCCGGATTGCGGTTTCGAATGGAAGACGCTGCGCGACAATGTGCTGGCCGATGTGGACCGGCTGGAGGGTCTCTACAGGAACACGCTGGACAACCATAAGGTCGAACTGATCCCGGAACGGGCGACGATCACGGGGCCGCATGGCGTCAGGCTGGCGAGCGGGCGGGAAGTCAGCGCGAAATATATCCTGGTTTCGACCGGGGCATGGCCCATCGTTCCCGACATCGAAGGCGCGGAACATGGCGTGACCTCCAACGAGGTGTTCCATCTGGACGAGTGCCCGAAGCGGATCGTGATCGTGGGCGGCGGCTATATCGCCAATGAATTTGCGGGCATTTTTCACCAGTTCGGCAGCCATGTGACCATGGTGAACCGTTCGGGCACGCTGCTGCGCGGCTATGACGCGCAGATACGCGATCGGCTGCTCCAGATTTCGACAATGAAGGGGATCAATTTCCGCTTCAATGCGGAGATGGAGAAGATCGAGAAGAAGGAGGACGGCACGCTGACCGTCCGGTTCAGGAGCGGCGATCCCATCGCGTGCGACCTGCTCCTCTTTGCGACCGGGCGTAGGCCGCATGTCGAGGGGCTGGGGCTGGAAAATGCCGGGGTCGAACTCAGCGACAAGGGCGCGATCAAGGTCGATGACTATAGCCGCACCAGTTGCGAGAGCATCTATGCGGTGGGCGACGTCACCGACCGGATGCAGTTGACGCCGGTGGCGATCCGGGAGGGACATGCCTTCGCCGATACGGTGTTCGGGGACAATCCGCGCACCGTCGACTATGCCTGCGTGCCGTCCGCCGTGTTCAGCCATCCGCCGCTCGCCGGGGTCGGGATGACCGAGGCGGAGGCGAGGAACAAGCTGGGCACGGTGAAAATCTATACCTCCGATTTCCGGCCGATGAAGAATGTGCTGGCCGGGCGGGACGAGCGGGCGCTCTACAAGATGGTGGTGGATGCGACGACCGACCGGGTGGTCGGGCTGCACATGATCGGCCCGGACGCGCCGGAAATATTGCAGGCGGCGGCCATCGCGGTGAAGGCCGGTCTCACCAAGCAGGCTTTTGACGACACCGTGGCCCTGCATCCCAGCATGGCCGAGGAACTGGTGCTGTTGAAATAGGTCAGGCGGCGGCCGCGAAGGTGACTACCAGGGCGTCGCGCCAGGCGGGTCGGGCCGGGTCGACGGCATGGATTTCGGTGACGCCGTGCATGATGCGGTGGTCGTCGATCAATACCGCGTCGCCGGGGCGGGCGAGGGTGAATTCGCCCAGTTCCCTGCCCTGCGGCGTGCCGATGCGGGTGACGCCTTCGCGCACGTTGCGGCGCTCGACCAGCATCACGAACACCCAGTCGACGCCGTCGCGGTGCATGCCTTCGGGCGTGGGGCGGCCCCGTTCGCCGCTGCGCGCCTCTATGCGGAACTGGTGGAGTTCGACATGCTGCCGCCCCGACAGGGGGAAGCTGCGGGCGCAGAAGGCCAGGATCGACTGCATCGCGGCATTGTCGACGGTGCTTTGTTCGATGGGGTCGAACCAGCGCTGCACGTCGCCGTTCAGCGGATTATAGTCGCGGCTCTGGAAATGGGGCTGGTGCGGCATGCGCGTGAAGCCGTCCTGATCGCAGGCGAAGGTCGCGTGGCGGCGGCGGCGATACCGGCCGCCGTCGGCCATATAGAGGTCGGGGCCGAGATCGTCCCAGCTTCGGGCGAGCGCGGCCCAGTCGGCGCTCCGGATCGCGAGCAGGTCGAACAGGCCGGAACCCGGCAGGCGGGCATAGCCGTCATCCACCAGTTCCTGCCGGAGGGAGTTGTTCGTCAGAATATCCGCGTCGCTCATCCATCATTCCTTATCCGGAAGGGCGGACGAGCGACAGGGCCAGTTCCCGCAAGCAGGATTGGCGGAAAAAAGCCCCTTTTGCTTGTCAGCCGATCCAGTAGGGCACGATCTGCCGATTGTCGGGATCGACGCGGATCGGGCGGTCGGCGGGCGGGAAGGCGCGCTGGTCGCAGCTTTGGCGCGGGCAGAGGCGGCAGGTGATGCCGATGGGGGTCGCGGCCCCCTCCACCTCCAGTTGCAGGCCGTCGGCATAGACGAAATTGGCCGCATGGGCGGTCTCGCAGCCCAGCACCACGGCGAAGCGGCGGGGGGTGCGGCTGTAGCTGCCGGAGGGCTTCACCAGCCCCTTCGCCATGGAGACATAGCGGACGCCGTCAGGCGTTTCCCCCAGTTGCACGTTGATCCGGTCGGGGACGGCGACCGCTTCATGGACATTCCAGAGCGGGCAGGCGCCGCCGAAGCGGGCGAATTGCAGACGGGTGGCGCTGTGCCGCTTGGTGATGTTGCCCGCCATGTCGACGCGGCAGAAGAAGAAGGGGATGCCGCGCAGGCCGGGCCTTTGCAGCGTCGAGAGGCGGTGGCAGGCCTGTTCGAAGCTGACGCCGAAGCGGCGGGCGAGACGGTCTATGTCATGGCGCACTTCGCGAGCGGCTTCGCGGAACGGGGCATAGGGCATCAGCAGCGCGCCCGCCGCATAATTGGCGAGGCCGATGGCGAGCAGCCGGTCCGCGCCGGGCACGGGCAACGCCGCCTTGTTGACCACGTCCGCGATCACGGCCTGCCCCTCCAGCATCATCAACTGGTGGGCGAGCATGAATTTCCGGCTTTCGGTCGGCAGGGCCGCGTTCACGAACAGGCGCTTTTCGCTGCTGGTGTAGGAGCGGAGCGCGGAATCCGGCGTCTCGGCGATCAGCGTTTCGATGCCGTGGCGGCGGGCCAGCGCCTCCACCAGCATGCCTTCGTCCAGCGTCTGGCCGGCGGTGAAGCTGGCGGCCATATCCTCCGCCAGGCAGTCGAGGACATGGACGTAATTGCCGGCTTCGTGGAACCAATCCCGCGCCGCTTCCCAGGGCAGGCGGGCCTGCACCGCATGATCGTTGGCGATCGCCTCCTCGATCATGTTGATGCGTTCGTTGGCGCGCATATGGGCGTTGTAGAGGTCGACATAGCGCGCCGCGAATTCGGGGAAATGCAGGTGCAGCTTCTCGATCCGCTCCGGCTCCATCGGCGTGCCGGGCAGTTCGGGATGGGCGAGGGCGAAGGTGAAGGCGCCCAGAAGCTGCTCCTCCTCCCGACTGTCGAAGCTGGCCCAGTCGGTGGGAAAGGCGCTGGCGACGGCCGCCTTGACCTTGGCCGTCAGGGGACGGTCGTCATTCTCCAGCTGGCTGAGATAGGATACCGATATGCCCAGCGCATGGGCCATGGTCGCCTGGTCCATACGGTGATCCAGGCGGAGTTGGCGCAGGCGCGGACCTGCGAAGATTCGATTGCCACGGGCCATGATTCGTCCATAATTTGCAAAGTCGCAATTTGCAAATTGGCAAAATCGCATTTGCGAAAATGCGGAAAGATTGGGAAGGGCGGGCAAAGATGTCCGCGACAAGCCGGAGAAATGCCTGATATGTCGAAGCTCGCCATCATCGAACAGCTCGAAGCCAAGCGCGACGCAGCCCGCCTGGGCGGCGGACAGCGCCGCATCGACGCCCAGCATGCCAAGGGCAAGTTGACGGCCCGTGAACGGCTGGAAGTGCTGCTGGACGAGGACAGCTTCGAGGAGCTGGACATGTATGTCGAGCATAATTGCATCGACTTCGGCATGGACGAGCAGCATATCCCCGGCGACGGCGTCGTCACCGGATCGGGCACGATCAACGGCCGTCTGGTCTATGTGTTTTCGCAGGACTTCACCGTTTATGGCGGCGCGGTGTCGGAACGGCATGCGATGAAGATCTGCAAGATCATGGACATCGCCATGAAGGTCGGCGCGCCGGTGATCGGCCTCAATGACTCCGGCGGCGCGCGCATTCAGGAAGGCGTGGCGTCGCTGGGCGGCTATGCGGAGATTTTCCAGCGCAACGTGCTGGCTTCGGGCGTGGTGCCGCAGATCAGCGTGATCATGGGGCCTTGCGCGGGCGGCGCGGTCTATTCGCCCGCCATGACCGACTTCATCTTCATGGTGAAGGATAGCAGCTTCATGTTCGTGACCGGGCCGGACGTGGTGAAGACCGTCACCAACGAGGTGGTCACGCAGGAGGAACTGGGCGGCGCGGTGACGCACACGACCAAGTCGGGCGTGGCGGACGTGGCGTTCGAGAATGACATCGAGGCGCTGCTGGCGGTGCGCGATTTCGTGGACTTCCTGCCCGCCTCCAACAAGGAGCCGGTGCCGGAGCGGCCGAGCGCCGATCCGTGGGACCGGATCGAGGAGAGCCTGGACACGCTGATCCCCGCCAATGCGAACCAGCCCTATGACATGCACGAGCTGATCCGCAAGGTGGTGGACGAGGGCGACTTCTTCGAAGTGCAGCCGGCCCATGCGGGGAACATCATCTGCGGTTTCGGACGGGTCGAGGGCAAGACCGTCGGCATCATCGCCAACCAGCCGATGGTGCTGGCGGGGGTTCTGGACATCAACTCCTCCAAAAAGGCCGGGCGGTTCGTGCGTTTCTGTGATGCGTTCGAGATTCCCATCGTCACCTTCGTCGACGTGCCGGGCTTCCTGCCGGGGACGGCGCAGGAGCATTCGGGCATCATCAAGCATGGCGCGAAGCTGCTGTTCGCCTATGCGGAGGCGACCGTGCCGAAGATCACCGTCATCACGCGCAAGGCCTATGGCGGCGCCTATGACGTGATGGCGTCGAAGCATCTGCGCGGCGACCTGAACTATGCCTGGCCGACGGCGGAGATCGCGGTGATGGGCGCGAAGGGCGCGGTGGAGATCATCTTCCGCGGCAAGACGCCCGAAGAGATCGCGCAGAAGACGAAGGAATATGAGGATCGCTTCGCCAACCCGTTCGTGGCGGCGAGCAAGGGCTTCATAGACGAGGTGATCCAGCCGCACTCGACGCGCAAGCGGATCGCGCTAGGGCTGCGCAAGCTGCGCAACAAGGCGTTGGAGAACCCCTGGAAGAAGCACGACAATATTCCGCTTTGATGCCCCAACGGCCGTCATCCCAGCGCAGGCTGGGATCTCAGGCGGCCATGTGGAACGTAAAGGCACGAGACCCCAGCTTTCGCTGGGGTGACGAAGTTGGGAATGGGACTATGAAACTCGGTCGCTTGAACCATATCGGCGTCGCGACGCCTTCGCTGGAAGCCAGCATCGCTTATTATCGCGACGTCATGGGCGCGACGATCGCGCATGAGCCTTTCGACCTGCCCGCGCAGGGGGTGAAGGTGTGCTTCGTCGATACGCCGGGCGAGAATGGCACGGCGGGGACGCAGATCGAACTGATCGAGCCTTTGGGCGAGAACAGCCCGATCCATGGCTTCATCGCCAAGAACCCGGCGGGCGGGCAGCATCATATGTGCTATGAGGTGCCCGACATTCATGAGGCCAAGGCATGGTTCGAGGGCCTTGGCAAGAAGGTGCTCGGCGAGCCGCGCATCGGGGCGCATGGGACGCTGATCTTCTTCGTCCACCCCAAGGATATGAACGGGGTGCTGACGGAGATCATGGAGACGCCCAGGGAGGCGCATTGAATAGCGCCGTTCGTCCTGAGTAGCCGCCGAGCCTGTCGAAGCGGGAGATCGAAGGATGGGTTGCGCAAGGCCCTTCGATACGAGGCTTCGACAAGCTCAGCCTCTACTAAGGGCGAACGGATTTGGGTTTGAGGGTAGGTTAGAGACAATGACCGAGAAGCCGACGCTGGATCAGTGGGCCGCCGCCGCCGCCAAGGAGGTGAAGGGCAAGAACCTGAACTGGGAAACCCCCGAAGGGATCACCGTCAAGCCGCTCTACACGGCGGAGGACGTGACCCCAGATAAAGTTGGCGATCCGGGCCTTCCCGGTTTCGCGCCTTTCACGCGGGGCGTGCGCGCTTCCATGTATGCGGGGCGGCCCTGGACCATCCGGCAATATGCGGGCTTTTCCACTGCCGAGGAATCCAACGCCTTCTATCGCCGCAACCTGGCGGCGGGGCAGAAGGGGCTTTCCGTCGCCTTCGACCTGGCCACCCATCGCGGCTATGACAGCGACCATCCCCGCGTCGTCGGCGACGTCGGCAAGGCGGGCGTCGCCATCGACACCATAGAGGACATGAAGATCCTGTTCGACGGCATTCCGCTCGACAAGATGTCCGTTTCCATGACGATGAACGGCGCGGTGATCCCGATCCTGGCCTTCTTCATCGTCGCGGGCGAGGAGCAGGGGGTCGAGCGCAAGCTGCTGGACGGGACCATCCAGAACGACATCCTCAAGGAGTTCATGGTCCGCAATACCTATATCTACCCGCCCGAACCCTCGATGCGGATCATCTCCGACATTTTCGGCTATACCAGCCGCGAGATGCCGAAGTTCAACAGCATCTCCATCTCCGGCTATCACATGCAGGAGGCCGGGGCGACGCAGGTGCAGGAACTGGCCTTCACCATCGCGGACGGCATCGAATATGTGAAATATGGCGTGGCGTCGGGCCTGGACATCGACAAGTTTGCCGGGCGTTTGAGCTTCTTCTTCGCCATCGGCATGAACTTCTTCATGGAGATCGCGAAGCTGCGCGCCGCCCGCGTGCTGTGGCATCGCGCCATGACGAAGCTGGGCGCGCAGGACGAGCGCAGCAAGATGCTGCGCACCCATTGCCAGACGTCGGGCGTGTCGCTGACCGAACAAGACCCCTATAACAATGTCATGCGCACCACCATCGAGGCGATGGCGGCGATGCTGGGCGGCACGCAGTCGCTGCACACCAACGCGCTGGACGAGGCGATCGCGCTGCCGACGGATTTTTCGGCCCGCATCGCCCGCAATACGCAGATCGTCATCCAGGAAGAGACCGGCATGTGCAATGTCGTCGATCCGCTGGGGGGCAGCTATTATATCGAGGCGCTGACGCAGCAGCTTGTCGACGCCGCGCAGCAGATCATCGACCGGGTCGAGGCCGAGGGCGGCATGGCGAAGGCCGTGGGCGCGGGCTGGCCCAAGGCCATGATCGAGACCGCCGCCGCCGCCCGTCAGGCTCGCGTGGATCGGGGCGAGGACGTCATCGTCGGCGTCAACAAATATCGTCTGGCGAACGAAGACCTGCTGGAGACGCTGGAAGTCGACAACACGAAGGTCCGGGAAGCGCAGATCGCCCGCATCAACAAGGTGAAGGCGGAGCGTGACGAGGCCGCTTGTCAGGCCGCGCTGGAATCGCTGCGTGCAGCCGCCGCCGGTCCGCAATCCATCGAAAACAACCTCCTCGCCCATGCGGTCGAGGCGGCGCGGGCGCGGGCCACGCTGGGCGAAATCTCCTCCGCCATGGAGGACAGCTTCAACCGCTACGGCACGGTGCCGACGCCGGTGAAGGGGGTCTATGCCCAGCCCTATGCGCAGGATGCCCGCTGGAAACAGGTACTTGACGGGGTGCAGGCCGTCGAGCGGCGCCTCGGTCGCAAGCCGAAGATCCTCATCGCCAAGATGGGGCAGGACGGCCATGACCGGGGCGCCAACGTGATCGCTTCGGCGTTCGGGGACATGGGTTTCGACATCGTGTCGGGGCCGCTGTTCCAGACGCCGGAGGAAACGGTGGTGCTGGCGCTGGACAGCGGCGTCGACGTGGTGGGCGCTTCGTCGCTGGCCGCGGGGCACAAGACGCTGATCCCCGAACTCATCCGGCAGCTTCGGGAGAAGGGGCGGAACGATGTCAAGGTGATCGCGGGCGGGGTCATTCCGCCGCAGGATTACGACTTCCTCCGTGACGCGGGCGTTCAGGGGATTTATGGACCGGGTTCCAACGTCGTGGAATGCGCCGCCGATGTGCTGCGCCTCCTCGGCCACAACATGCCCCCAGCGGGGCTGGAGGAAGCCGCTTGACCGACCTGAATATTTCCAGTGCTCCTGCGAAAGCAGGAGCCCAGGGCTCCAAAGGAAGCGCCCCGAACCCCACTCCGAACTCTGGGCCCCTGCCTTCGCAGGGGCGCACCGCGGGCGTGCGGTGCGACTGGACTCGCGAAGAGATCGCCGCGCTGTTCGACCTGCCCTTCAACGACCTGATGTTCGAGGCGCAGTCGATCCATCGCGCGAATTTCCCGCGCAATGAAGTGCAGTTGTCGACCCTGCTGTCGATCAAGACTGGCGGGTGCCCGGAGGATTGCGGCTATTGCAGCCAGTCGACCGAGGCGGAAAGCGGGCTGAAGGCGACCAAGCTGATGGACGTGCAGGCCGTGCTCCAGGCGGCGGCGCAGGCGAAGGACCATGGTTCGGGCCGGTTCTGCATGGGCGCGGCGTGGCGCAATCCCAAGGAACGGGACATGCCCAAGCTCATCGAAATGGTGAAGGGCGTTCGCCAGATGGGCATGGAAACCTGCATGACGCTGGGCATGCTGTCGGCCGGTCAGGCGAAGCAGTTGGCCGATGCGGGGCTGGATTATTACAACCATAACATCGACACTTCGCCGGAAAATTACGCCAACGTCATCACCACCCGCACCTTCGAGGACCGGATCGAGACGCTGGAGAATGTGCGCTCCGCGGGCATCAACGTGTGCTGCGGCGGGATCGTCGGCATGGGGGAGACGCGGAGCGACCGGATCGGTTTCCTGCATGCTCTGGCCACCATGCCGCATCCCGAAAGCGTGCCGATCAACGCGCTGGTGCCGGTAGAGGGCACGGTGCTGGGCGACATGCTGAAGGACACGCCGCTCGCGAAGATCGATGAAGTCGAGTTCGTGCGGACCGTGGCGGTGGCGCGGATCGTCATGCCGCAGTCGATGGTGCGGCTCTCCGCCGGGCGCGAGAGCATGAGCGAGGCCTGTCAGGCCCTCTGCTTCATGGCGGGGGCGAACAGCATCTTCACCGGCGACAAGCTGCTGACGGCGGCCAATGCCGGGGACGACAAGGATAGCGCGCTGCTTTCCAAGCTTGGGCTGACGCCGATGATGGCGCAGCCGCATGGGCATCTGGAGGCTGCGGAGTGATCGATTAAGGCACTAGCTCGTCACCCCGGACTTGATCCGGGGTCCCGCTTCCTGTCGCTGCCGTCGCATGGGAAGACAGCGGGATGCCGGATCAAGTCCGGCATGACGAGGGTGCTTGAGTGCTAACGAACGGCAGCATAAGGACTGGGGCAAGGATAGATAATGGCAATCACCAAGATCCTGATCGCGAACCGTGGCGAAATTGCGTGCCGGGTCATCCGCACAGCGCGGAAGATGGGCATCAAGACCGTGGCGGTCTATTCGGATGCGGATGCGCGCAGCCCCCATGTCCTGATGGCGGACGAAGCCGTGCATCTCGGCCCGCCGCCCGCCGCCCAGTCCTATCTGCTGGCCGACAAGATCATCGAGGCGTGCAAGGCGACCGGCGCGGACGCCGTGCATCCGGGCTATGGCTTCCTGTCGGAGCGGGAGAGCTTCCGCAAGGCGCTGGACGAGGCGGGCATCGTCTTCATCGGCCCCCCCGCAAACGCCATCGCCGCGATGGGCGACAAGATCGAGTCGAAGAAGCTGGCCAAGGAAGCGGGCGTCAACGTCGTTCCCGGCTATGTCGGCGTGATCGAGGATACGGAACATGCCGTCCGCATCTCCAACGAGATCGGCTATCCGGTGATGATGAAGGCGTCGGCCGGCGGCGGCGGCAAGGGCATGCGCCTGGCCTATAGCGAGCAGGACGTCCGCGAAGGTTTCGAAGCGACCAAGCGCGAGGGGCTGAACAGCTTCGGCGACGACCGCGTGTTCATCGAGAAGTTCATCGAAAGCCCGCGCCATATCGAAATCCAGATATTGGGCGACCAGCATGGCAATATCCTTTACCTGAATGAGCGCGAATGCTCGATCCAGCGCCGCCACCAGAAGGTGGTCGAGGAAGCGCCTTCGCCCTTCGTCAGCCCCGAAATGCGCAGGAAGATGGGCGAGCAGTGCGTCGCTTTGGCGCGGGCGGTGGGCTATTTCAGCGCGGGTACGGTCGAGCTGATCGTGTCGGGCGCGGACAAGACGGGCGACGGCTTCTACTTCCTGGAAATGAATACCCGTTTGCAGGTCGAGCATCCGGTGACGGAAGAGATTACCGGCCTGGACCTGGTCGAGCAGATGATCCGCGTCGCCAATGGCGAGGAGCTGAGCTTCCGCCAGGAGGATGTGAAGATCAATGGCTGGGCGATCGAGAACCGCGTCTATGCCGAAGATCCCTATCGCGGCTTCCTGCCGTCGACCGGGCGTCTGATCCGCTATAATCCGCCGGAAGCGGTGGACGGCGTGCGCGTCGATGACGGGGTGGTCGAGGGCGGCGAGGTCAGCATGTTCTACGACCCGATGATCGCCAAGCTGATCACCTGGGCGCCGACCCGTCTGGAGGCCATCGACAAGCAGATCGCGGCGCTCGACCAGTTCGAGATCGAGGGGCCGGGGCATAATATCGATTTCGTATCGGCGCTGATGCAGCATGAGCGGTTCCGTTCGGGCAACATCACCACCGGCTTCATCGCGGAGGAATATCCGGAGGGCTTCACCGGCGCTCCGGCATCCGAAACGCTGCTGAAGCGTCTGTCGGCCATAGGCGCCTTCGCGGCCATGGCGCAGGCGGATCGCGCCCGCCGGATCGAGGGGCAGTTGGGCAAGCGCCTTGCGCCGCCGACCGGATGGCAGGTGAAGATCGGGGATGTCATCCATGACGTCGTGATCAACGGCGATGACGTCACGGTGGATGGCGAGGCCATCGAACTGGCGCTGGAATATACACCGGGCGACCGGCTGATCGAGGCGGAGTTCGGCGAGGAGCAACTGGCGGTGAAGATCGCGCCGGTGCGTTCGGGCTTCGTGCTGACCGCGCATGGCGCCAGCCACAAGCTGCGCATCCTGCCCGCCCATGCGGCGGTGCATGCCAGGCATATGATCGAGAAGATTCCGCCGGATCTGTCGCGCTTCCTGATCTGTCCGATGCCGGGCCTGCTGGTCGCGCTGAACGTCAAGGAAGGCGACAAGGTCGAGATCGGCCAGCCACTCGCCGTGATCGAGGCGATGAAGATGGAGAATATCCTGCGCGCGCAGAAGGCGGGCGTGGTGAAGAGCGTGTCCGCCGCGCAGGGCGAAAGCCTGCCGGTCGACGCGATCATCCTGGAACTGGAATAATTCGGGCCATTTGGGCGAAGTCGGGGGATCATGTCCCTCGACTTCGGCTGGCTGCTGGCATTAGCCTGTCGGCATGCATCTGAACCATGATCCCGCGGCGGCGGCCGCAGACCTTGTCGGCTTCGACGATTTCCTGAAGGTCGATATTCGCGTCGGCACGATCCTGTCGGCGGAGCCTTATCCGGAGGCGCGGAAGCCCGCCTATAAGCTGCTGATCGATTTCGGGCCGGGGATCGGGCGAAAGAAATCGAGCGCGCAGATCACCGAAAATTACGCGCTGGAAGATTTGCCGGGGCGGCAGGTGGCGGCGGTCGTCAATTTTCCGCCGCGGCAGATCGGGAAATTCCTGTCCGAAGTGCTGACGCTGGGGTTTGCGGACGAGGCCGGGGCGGTGGTGCTGTTCGCGCCGGATCGGGTTGTGCCGGATGGGTCGCGGTTATTTTGAGGGGGTGCGGATTTGGGCTGTGGGCGGCCATCAATTCCTCCCTGCGCGAAGCGTGGGGAGGGGGACCGCCGCCGAAGGCGGTGGTGGAGGGGAATTTTCGGAGGTCGTGCCCCTTCCCCTCCACCAGCCTGCGGCTGGTCCCCCTCCCCATCTCTCGATGGGGAGGAATGGGATAACCCATATCGACGATAGTCCTTCTCGCGCTTGCCGGAATTCAGCGCTTCATTACAACGACGGCGAACGGACAGGATGAGCAAGGGGCGGAATGGTGGGAAGTGCTGGCGGCACCGGCTATGTGATGGACGCCCGGCGGGACCGGCTGGTGATCACCGCGTCCGCGCTGGGCACGTTGTTCGAATGGTATGATTTCTACATTTACGGCGTGCTGGCGCCGATCATCGGGCGGACATTCTTCCCGACCGACAATCCGACCGTCGAACTGCTCTATTCCCTCGCCGGTTTCGCCATCGGCTTCGGGTTCCGGCCGTTGGGCGCGGCGCTGTTCGGCTATCTGGGGGACAGGCTGGGGCGCAAATATACTTTCCTGGCCACCATCGTGCTGATGGGCGCGGCGACGGCGGGCGTCGGGCTGACCCCGTCCGCCGCGAGCATCGGCATCGCCGCGCCCATCATCCTGATCCTGCTGCGGATCGCGCAGGGGCTGGCGTTGGGCGGGGAATATGGCGGCGCGGCTATCTATGTCGCGGAACATGCGCCGCCGGGGAAGCGGGGCTTCTACACCAGTTTCATCCAGGCGGGCGTGATCGGCGGGTTCGTCCTGTCGCTGATCGTTGTGGTCGGCACGCAATGGGTCGTCGGCAAGGCAGTGTGGGAGGATTGGGGCTGGCGGCTGCCCTTCATATTCTCGTTGGCGTTGCTGGCGATCTCGCTCTGGATGCGGCTGATGCTGCGCGAAAGCCCGATCTTCGCGGCGATGAAGGCGGCGGGCGAGCAATCGCGCAACCCGTTGAAGGAGGCGTTCACCTATCCCGGCAACAGGCGGCGGATGCTGGTGGCGATGATCGGCCTCGCGGCGGGCTTTACCGTCATCGCCTATACGGCGATGTTCCAGGCGCTTTATTTCCTCCAGAACGGCCTGCATGTGACGCCGGGCATGGCGCAGTTGCTGGTGGGCGGCAGCGCCTTTGTGGGGGTCGGCTCCTTTGTCTTCTTCGGCTGGCTGTCGGACCGGGTGGGGCGGAAAAAGCCCATCATCGTCGGCTATGCGCTGCTGCTGGCGCTGCTGTTGCCGCTCTATCAGTTCATGGGGAGCGTGGCGAACCCGGCGCTTTATCGGGCGGCGGAGCGCGCCCCGGTGGTCGTCAGCGGTCCCGATTGCAGCTTCGATCCCTTCGCCAAGGTTCAGCTGACTGCTTGCGGCAAGCTGCTCGATCATTTTTCCAGGCGCGGCATCGCCTATGAAAAGCGGGAGGCGGCGGCGCCTTCGGTCAGCATCGGGTCCGTGCCGGTCGCGGATCTCAGCCCCCATGGGCTGGATGCGGCCCTGCATGCGGGGGGATATGATTCGGCGGCGGTGACGCCCGACTGGCCCCGCGCCCTGCTGCTGTTCGTGGCGCTGCTGCTGCTCTGGACGCTGTCCGGAGCGACCTACGGCCCGGTGGCGGCGCTGCTGTCGGAATATTTCCCGGCGCGGATACGCTATAGTTCGCTGTCCATCCCCTATCATATCGGGACCGGCTATTTCGGCGGGTTCCTGCCGCTGGTCAGCCAATATATCGTGGCGCGGACGGGCGATCCCTATGCGGGGCTGTGGTACACCATGGCAGTGGTGGCGGTCGCCCTGCTGACCTGCATCGTCGCCCTGCCGGAAACGCGCGGGGCGAAGATGGACTGATGGTCTCGACGGCCGCGTTCCGGGACGCTAACGGGGCTGGCATGACTGAATTTTCCGCACCGTTGCGCTTGCGTATGGATGAAGGGGCGCTGCTTTCCAACTGGCGCTGGTTGAAGCGGCAGGGCGGCGACGCGGCCTGCGGCGCGGCGATCAAGGCCGATGGCTATGGCCTGGGCGCCGTGGAGGTGATGCGGCGCCTGCTGGGTGCGGGGTGCCGGGATTTCTTCGTGTCCAACTGGGCGGAGGCTGCGGTTCTGGAACCGCTCGTGACGGAGGGGGTGTCGCTTTCCGTGCTGCATGGCGTGCGGGAAGAGGATCTGGCCGTGGCGCTGGCTTCCCGCGCGCGGCCGGTGCTGTGCACCGAATGGCAGATCGCGCGCTGGAGGCATGCGGGCGGCGGCCCTTGCGACGTCATGGTCGACACGGGCATGAACCGGCTGGGCCTGGACTGGCGCGGCGATGTTCCGGCGCGGTTGGCGGGGCTGGAGATCGCGAACCTGATGAGCCATCTGGCCTGCGCCGATGAGGACGGGCCGCTCAGCCCTGTGCAGTTGGAGCGGTTTTCCGCCTTGCGGGGGCAGGTGAAGGCGGCGCGCTACAGCCTGGCGAACAGCGCGGGCATCTGCATGGGCGCCGACTATGCCTTTGACATGACGCGGCCGGGGATCGCGCTTTATGGCGGGGTGCCGCGTCGGGAAGCCGCCGGACACATCCGGCAGGTCGTGGTCCCCGAAGCGCAGGTGCTGCAACGCCGCCGCGTCCGGGCGGGCGACACCATCGGCTACAATGCGACATATCGCGCACCGAAGGACATGCAGATCGCGGTGCTGAACCTGGGCTATGCCGACGGCTATCTGCGCTGCTTTTCCGGGCGCGGTTCCATGAGCGCGGGGGGCAGGCACCTGCCGGTGGTGGGGCGCATATCGATGGACCTGACCGCCGTGGACGTGAGCGGCCTGCCCGACATTTCGGAGGAGGACTGGCTGGAGGTCGATTACAAGCTGGTCGACGCGGCGGCGGCTTCGGGCCTGTCGCAATATGAATTGCTGACGGGGCTGGGGGCGCGGTTCGACCGGGTGTGGCGCTGAGTCCGGGGCGGACGTTGGGACTGGGTTCCTGCCTTCGCAGGAACACGTCCCACTTCAACCTCGCCGGTGGGTATCAGCCGACATGAAAAGGGCCGCCGATCTGCAATGAGATCGGCGGCCCTTTTCGTTTACCGCAAGCTCAACGTTCGATGCACATGGCGACGCCCATGCCGCCGCCGATGCAAAGCGTGGCAAGGCCCTTCTTCGCGTCGCGCTTCTGCATTTCGTAGATCAGGGTGGTGAGCACGCGCGCGCCCGAAGCGCCGATCGGGTGGCCGATGGCGATGGCGCCGCCGTTCACATTGACCTTTTCCGCGTCCCAGCCCAGTTCCTGGCCAACCGCCAGCGCCTGCGCGGCGAAGGCTTCATTGGCCTCGATCAGGTCCAGGTCTGCGAGCGACCAGCCCGCCTTGGCCAGCGCCTGGCGGCTCGCCGGAGCCGGGCCGATGCCCATGATCGACGGATCGACGCCGCAGGTCGCGAAACTGGCGATGCGGGCCAGCACGGGCGCGTCGCGCTTCGCCGCTTCTTCCGCGCTCATCAGGACCAGGGCGGCCGCGCCGTCGTTGATGCCGCTGGCATTGGCGGCGGTGACGGTGCCGTCCTTCCTGAACGCGGGACGCAGGCTCTGCATCGCCTCCAGCGTGGCGCCGGCGCGGATATATTCGTCGGTGTCGACGATGGTGTCGCCCTTGCGGCCCTTGACGGTCACGGGCGCGATCTCGTCCTTGAAACGGCCCGATGCGCGGGCGGCCTCCGCCTTGTTCTGGCTGCCGACGGAGAAGACGTCCTGCGCTTCGCGGCTGATCTGATATTTCTCCGCCAGATTTTCCGCCGTGATGCCCATGTGATAATTGTTGAAGGCGTCGGTCAGGCCGTCATGCGTCATCGTGTCGACCAGGGAGATCGGACCCATTTTCGCGCCGCCGCGCAGATATTGGGCGTGCGGGGCGAGCGACATGCTTTCCTGCCCGCCCGCGACCATGATGCGGGCGTCGCCGGCGCGGATCGCCTGCGCCGCCAGGGCGACGGCGCGCAGGCCCGAACCGCAAAGCTGGTTGACGCCGATGGCGGTGCGCTCGACCGGGATGCCGGCGTTGACGGCGGCCTGGCGGGCGGGGTTCTGCCCCTGGCCGGCGGTCAGGACCTGGCCCAATATGACCTCGTCCACCTCCTCCGGCGCGACGCCCGCCTGGGCGAGGGCGGCGAGGATGGCGGTACGGCCCAGTTCATGCGCGGGCGTCGATCCGAAGGCGCCCATGAAGCCGCCGACGGCGGTGCGCTTGGCGGCGGTGATGACGATGTCTGACAAGGGCATTGATCCTCAGTTCCAGGGGTGATGCTTTCGCGGTTGCACATATCATCATCCGCCATGGCTGGAAAGCCATTGGGACAGGGGTTCCCACAGCATCGTTCGCGCCCGGCCGCCCACGATCATGCCGACATGGCCCAGGTTCAGGGTCGCGTTCTCCGCCATTTCCGGCGCGGCGGCGGCGGGCACGATGCGGTCGGCGGCGGAACGGATCGACAGCGTGGGACAGGCCAGCCGGCGCGACTCGATCGCGCGGCCGCCGACAAGCCACTCCCCCCGTCCGCTCGCATTTGCGGCATAGAATTGCTCGAAAAGGTCGCGCCCCGCGGCATGGCTGAGCGGCGGACCGCCATTGGCCCAATCCTCCACCGCCAGAAAGGCATGTTCTTCGTCGGAACCCGGCGCCATGTCGGCGAAGGCGGCATATTTGCGAATCGTCCGGGCCGGGTCCATCGCCCAGAAGCCCGATTGCAGCACCTCCATCGGCACATAGCCCAACCGCTGGCACATCGGCTTGGAACTGCGCCAGAGCGCGCCGATCTCTTCCCGGTCGGCGGCCGGGAAGCCGTCGAAATCCCAGGGCGTGGCGATGGTCGCCAGCGCCCTTACGGGGTGCAGCACCGCCGCGCCGATCGCCAGATTGCCGCCCAGGCAATATCCCACGACGATCGCCGGTCGGTCGAGGGCGGCCAGCATCGGCAGCAGCCGTTCCGTCACGTGCCGGTCGAGGCCCAGCGCGCCGTCGTCCGCGGCCGGCGTGCCCCAATCGACCAGATGGGCGTCATGTCCTGCTGCACTCATGTGGCGCAGCATGGAGCGGCTGGCGGACAGGTCCAGCACCTGCGGCGGGTTGATCAGCGAGGGCACGAACACCACCGGAAAACGGCCGTTTTCCGTCCCATATCGAAGCAGCCGGGCGCTGCCCGCGCTGGCGACGACCGGAACGGCCGGCGGCGGGGAAGGGCGGCTGGCCTCCTGATATTTCCGCAGGCCCTGGAAAGCCCGTTTGCGCAGTTCGGGATCATCCTGCGTTTCGCGCCATAAAATATTGAGAAAAAGGGGTAAGGGCCGCGGGCCATGTTGCGGCGCGGCATTGCCTTGTGCTAATGCGGAAAATGCAGGTGTGGGAGAGGTATCCATGGCCAAATCTAAGACCGCGAACGAATCCGAGCCGGTCGTTATCAAGAAGTACGCTAACAGGCGGCTCTATAACACAGAAACGTCAAGCTACATCACGCTGGATCTTTTGTCGCAAATGACTCGCGAGGGGCGCGAGTTCGTCGTCGTTGATGCGAAGACGGGAGAGGACATCACGCATAATGTCCTCACGCAAATCATCATGGAGGAGGAGCAGCGGGGCAAGAACATGCTGCCCGTCAACTTCCTGCGCCAGTTGATCGCCATGTACGGCGATTCCATGCAGTCCATGGTGCCGCAATATCTGGAAGCGTCGATGGACGCGTTCCGCAAGAACCAGCAGCAGTTCCAGGAAGCGATGAAGGGCGCGTTCGGCGGCGGCCCGCTGGCCGAGATCGCCAAGCGCAACATGCAGATGTTCGAGGCGGCGGCGAGCGCCTTCGGCACGGGCATGCCCGGAATTCCCGGCATGCCGACGCCCGCTTCCCCGCCCGCCTCCGACGGGGCGAAGGACGATGAGATCGCGGAACTCAAGGCGCAGCTTGCCGCGCTCAACGCGAAGATCGACAAGCTGAGTTGATCGTCATCCCGGCGTCGACCGGGATCGTGACCGTTGGGAGTCGACAGGGGCGGCGCGCTTGTCCTATGGCGCGCCATCCACTCGAATTTTAAGGTCGACCCCGTGAAGCATGCCCTTTCCGTTACCCGCGAACAGGATTTTTCCGCCTGGTATCAGGCCGTCATCTCCGAAGCCGACATGGCCGAGGAAAGCGGCGTGCGCGGTTGCATGGTCATCCGGCCCTGGGGCTATGGCATCTGGGAACGGATGCAGAAGCTGCTGGATGACCGGATCAAGGCGACCGGCCATGAAAATTGCTATTTCCCGCTGTTCATCCCGCTTTCCTATTTCGAGAAGGAGGCGGAGCATGTCGACGGCTTCGCCAAGGAGATGGCGGTCGTCACCCATCACCGGCTGATCCAGAAGGACGGCAGGCTGGTGCCCGATCCCGATGCGAAGCTGGAGGAGCCGCTGGTGGTGCGTCCGACTTCGGAGATGGTGATCGGCGCGGCCTTTTCCCGCTGGGTGCAGAGTTGGCGCGACCTGCCGGTGTTGATCAACCAGTGGGCCAATGTGGTGCGGTGGGAGATGCGCACGCGCATGTTCCTGCGCACGGCGGAGTTCCTCTGGCAGGAGGGGCATACCGCCCACGCCAGCGTCGAAGAGGCGATGGAAGAGACGCTCAAGATGCTGGAAGTCTATCGCGGCTTTGCCGAGGAGTGCGTGGCGCTGCCGGTGATCGCGGGCGAGAAGCCGGAGAATGAGCGCTTTCCGGGCGCGGTCGCGACCTATTCCATCGAGGCGATGATGCAGGATGGGAAGGCTTTGCAGGCCGGGACTTCGCATTTCCTGGGCACGACCTTTTCTTCGGCGCAGAATATCAAGTTCCAGAATGCCGAAGGAGCGCAGGAACTGGCGCAGACCACCAGCTGGGGCATGTCGACGCGCATGATCGGCGGGCTGATCATGGTGCATGGCGATGATGACGGGCTGCGCGTGCCGCCCCGGATCGCGCCCTATCAGGTGGTCGTGGTGCCGATGTTGCGCGATACGGACGAGGATGCGGCGATCCTGGATTATTGCGGCGATCTGGTAGCGGAACTGAACCGGCAGGATGTGTTCCGGGAGCCGGTGCGCGCCCTGTTGGACCGGCGGCCCGCCAAGGCGGCGAACAAGCGTTGGGGCTGGGTCAAGAAGGGCGCGCCCATCGTGATCGAGGTTGGCGGGCGCGATGTGGCCGGGGGCAATGTGTCCGTCATTCGACGCGATCGGCTGTATCGCGAGGATGGGAAGCTGGACAGCCGGATCGTGGCGAAGGGCGAATTCCTTGGCGCCGCGACCGGGATGCTGGAGGAGATACAGCAGGCGCTGTTCGCGGACGCTCAGGCGCGGTTGCTGGGGAATATCGACAAGTCGGTGACTTCGCTGGATGGGCTGAAGGCCTATTTCGGCGCGAGCAAAAAGCCGGGCTGGGCGCTGGTGCAGTGGGCCAGGCCGACCGGGGCCGCACTCGACAAGGTGGTCGAGTGGCTGAAGGGCGAGAAGCTGACGCTGCGCAATGTGCCTTCGGATGCGGAAGCGGCGGATGGCGTTTGCGTGTTCACCGGCGAGAAGGCGGTGGAGCGGGTGCTGGTGGGGCGGAGCTACTGACGTTAGTCATTCGGCAAATCGCGATACCGCCCGCCTTCACTTGATTGACGGAGGCGTCGGTTAAATCGCATCGTGTTCCTGCGCAGGCAGGAACCCAGTCCCAGCGTTTGAACTGGGTTCCTGCCTGCGCAGGAACACGGATATTAGTAGGCGGCAGCTTCGCCCTTACAGCACATATTTGCTGAGGTCGGTGTTGCGAGCGACCGCGCTCAACTGTTTCTCCACATAGGCCGCGTCGACCAGCAGCGTTTCGCCCTGGCGGTCTTCCGCGTCGAAGCTCACATCCTCCAGCAGCTTTTCCATCACGGTCTGGAGGCGGCGGGCGCCGATATTCTCGACCTCGCTGTTCACCTCCGCCGCGATCTTCGCCACGGCGCGGATGCCGTCGGGCGTCAGGTCGACGGTCACGCCTTCGGTCGCCAGCAGCGCGCGATATTGCGCAACAAGGCTGGCCTTGGTGTCGGAGAGGATCGACACGAAATCATCCTCCGTCAGCGCCTTCAGTTCGACGCGGATCGGCAGGCGGCCCTGCAATTCCGGCAGCAGGTCGCTGGGCTTGGCCACATGGAAGGCGCCGCTGGCGATGAAGAGGATGTGATCCGTCTTGAGCGGGCCATATTTGGTCGAGACCGTGGTGCCCTCGATCAGCGGGAGCAGGTCGCGCTGCACGCCCTCGCGGCTGACGGAGCCGCCGCGCACGTCGCTGACGGCGATCTTGTCGATCTCGTCGATGAAGACGATGCCGTTCTGCTCCGCGCTGTTGATGGCGACGCGGGCGACGTCGTCCTGGTCCAGGCGCTTGTCCTGCTCCTCCTCGACCAGCTTGTCCCAGGCCTCCGCGACGCGCAGCTTGCGGCGCTTCTTCTGTTGCTGGCCAAAGGCCTTCGACATCATGTCGGACAGGTTGATCATGCCGATCTGGCCGCCCATGCCGGGGATTTCCATCGGCATGGAGGGGCTGTCGGCGACTTCCACCTCCACCTCGACATCGTTCATCTGGTTATTCTCGATCCGCTGGCGGAAGGAGAGGCGGGTGGCCTCGCTCGCTTCCTTGCCGGTCAGCGCGTCGAGCAGGCGGGCCATGGCGGCTTCGGATGCGGCTTCGCGCACGGCTTCGCGGCGGCGGTCCTTTTCCAGGCGCACCGCTTCCTCCACCAGGTCGCGGACGATCTGCTCCACGTCGCGGCCGACATAGCCGACTTCGGTGAATTTGGTGGCCTCGACCTTCACGAAGGGCGCGTCGGCCAGCTTGGCGAGGCGGCGGCTGATCTCCGTCTTGCCGCAGCCGGTGGGGCCGATCATCAGGATGTTCTTCGGCGTCACCTCGTCCCGCAGGTCGGGCGAGAGGCGCTGGCGGCGCCAGCGGTTGCGCAGGGCGACGGCCACGGCGCGCTTGGCGTCGGCCTGGCCGATGATGTGCGCGTCGAGGGCGGAGACGATGGCTTTGGGGGTCAGATTGTCGTTCATCTTCATCTCACTCCCCTCCCATTCAAGGGAGGGGCAGGGGGTGGGTGCGATTGCGCCGGCAATCGCTTGCAACGTTTGAGGGATAGGTTGGAAGCTCGCTTTGCTCGCGGCCCACCCCACCCCCTCCCGCCTGCGGGAGGGGCTTTATTATGTCGCGCTTTCCAACTCTTCGACCACAAGCTGATCGTTGGTGTAGACGCAGATGTCCGCCGCCACCTTCATCGCCTTGCGGGCCAGGGTTTCGGCATCTTCCTCATATTCCACCAGCGCTCGCGCCGCGGCGAGGGCGAAATTGCCGCCGGAACCGATTGCCGCGACGCCGCCCACCGGCTCCAGCACGTCGCCGTTGCCGGTCAGGATCAGCGTCACGTCCCTGTCCGCGACGATCATCATCGCTTCCAGGTTGCGGAGATATTTGTCGGTCCGCCAGTCCTTGGCCAGTTCCACCGCGGCGCGCATCAACTGGCCGTTATGCCGCTCCAGCTTGGCCTCCAGCCGCTCAAACAGGGTGAAGGCGTCCGCCGTCGCTCCAGCGAAACCGCCAATCACCGATCCGTCGTGGAGGCGGCGGACCTTGCGGGCGTTGGGCTTCATCACCGTCTGGCCCATGGAAACCTGGCCGTCGCCGGCGACGATCACCTTCCCGTTCTTGCGTACCGACATGATGGTGGTGCCATGCCAGACGGGCATGGAACTGGAGCGTTGGTCGTTCATGGCCGGCATATGGGAGCGATGAGGACGGCGCGCAAGCATCCGCTGCATAAGCGCCGGATCGTGGCATTTTCTGGACGGATTTATTTCAATTCGTTCAGGAACCAATCTGGCTCAATTGACATTGTGCAACGCAGCAACAATCATCCAGGCATGTTGCAGAGAGGCAGGATCATGACCCTCAAGGCCAGAGCGCGGGAAAAGGTCGAACGGGCGGGAATATCCAACTATTCCTTCGACCAGGACGTGCTGGTGATGTGCGGCGTGCGCTACACGATCGCGGCCTGCGACTGCGGCGAGCCGGAATGCGACGGTGTCCGGCTGGAGAAGGATGCGGCCGTCGCCAGCCGCATGCTCCAGTGATCGGACGATCCGGCCGGATCAGTTGATCGCTTTTTCCCCGGCTCGGCCGACGGATTCGATGTCCCGGCCCGCGCCCTTCACGGTATTGCACGCAGCCAAAGAGGTAAGAAGCAGCCCGGCGATGACCAGGGCGACGGTTTGACGCATGTATAGGCACTCCTTCTGAAAGCGTATCGACTATAACGCGGATGGAGCGGATAAGTCCATTTTCGGAAAATAGCTTGTGCGATATGCTTGACAGGCGGCGCGGTGGATGCCAATGGCCGCCTCCTCCTTAAAGGGGGCGCGTAGCTCAGCGGTAGAGCACACCCTTCACACGGGTGGGGTCACAGGTTCAATCCCTGTCGCGCCCACCATGGCCCATCTGGAAGCGGCCATGGGTTTGAAGAAATATTATTTCCCAACATTGATCTTTTCATCCGCTTGGCGCTAATTTCGCGCGCATGCGCTGCGGCTCTGTCGCGGTCCAAGCAAGGGATGAAAATGTCGCCATATCTGAAAAGCGGCGCGGCTGTCGGCGCGCTGTTGCTTTCCGTGATTTCCGCCCAGGCGCAGGAAAAGCTGACGCTGGAGCGGGTGTTCGCCAGTCCCGACCTGTCCGGTCCGCAGCCCAGGGCGTTGAAGCTGTCCCCCGACGGCAAGCTGGTGACGCTGCTGAAACCGCGGACGGATGAGAAGGAGCGGCTCGACCTGTGGGCCATCGACACGTCCACCGGCGCGGAGCAGATGCTGGTCGATTCGAAGAAGACCGGCAGCGGCGCGGAGCTTTCCGAGGCGGAGAAAATGCAGCGGGAGCGGGATCGCTCCGTCGCGGGCAGCACCGGCATCGTCGGCTATGACTGGGCGCCGGACGGGAAATCCATCCTGGTGCCGGTCGATGGCGACCTTTATCTGGCGGCGCTGGACGGAAAGGTGACGCGGCTCACCGATACGCCGGACGGGGAGCTGAACGGAGTGGTCAGCCCGAAGGGCGGCTATGTCTCCTTCGTGCGCGGCGGCAATTTCTTCGTCCAGCCGATGGGCGGCGCGGAAAGGCAGTTGACCCAGGGCGCCGGCGATACGGTGAGCTGGGGCGTCGCCGAATTCGTCGCGCAGGAGGAAATGGACCGGCGCACCGGCTATTGGTGGTCGCCCGACGACAGGCTGATCGCGGTCGCCCGCGTGGATGAAAGCCCGGTCAGCACCGTCACTCGCACCGCCATCGGCGGCGACGAGGGCACCAAGGTCTATCAGCAGCGCTACCCGGCGGCCGGAACGCCCAATGCGCTGGCCGACCTTTATGTCATGAAGCCGGACGGCAGCGGCCAGGTGAAGGTCGATCTGGGGACGGAGAGGGATATCTATCTTGCTCGCGTCGACTGGTCGAAGGACGGCAGGACGCTCTATGTCCAGCGCGAGAGCCGGAATCAGAAGACGCTGGACCTGCTGGCTGTCGATCCGGCGACCGGCAAGGCGCGGGTGATCCTGACCGAAAGGGCGAAAAGCTGGATCAACCTCAGCAACAATTTCACGCCGCTCAAGGACGGCAGCTTCCTCTGGTGGTCGGAAAGGACCGGCCATGGGCATCTTTATCATGTGCGGGGCGGCAAGTGGACGGCGCTCACCAGCGGCGATTGGGAAGTGCGCGACGTGGTGGGCGTGGATGAGGGCAGGGGCCTCGTCTATTTCACCGGCAACAGGGAAACGCCGCTGGAGCAGCAGCTTTACGCGGCATCGCTGGCCAAGGCGGGGCCGCTGCGGCAATTGACCGCGACCGGCTGGTGGAATGACGCGGTGATGGATGGCGCGGCTAGCCGCATCGTCGTGGCGCGCAGCAATGCGGACCAGCCCAGGCAGGTCTATCTGGCCGACAGCGCGGGCAAGCAACTGAACTGGCTGTCGGAAAATGCGATCAAGGGGGATCATCCCTATGCGCCCTATCTCGCCAGCCATGCGAAGACGAGGTTCGGCACGATCAGGGCGGCCGACGGGTCAACGCTCTATACCCGGATCATGACGCCGCCGCTGGAGGCCGGGAAGCGCTATCCGGTCTTCATGTTGCATTATGGCGGGCCGGGCGCCGGGCGGCAGGTGACGAATTCATGGGGTTCGCCCATCTACCAATATCTGGTGGACCGGGGCTGGATCGTCTTCGCGGTCGACAATCGCGGCACGCCCGACCGGGGCAAGGCGTTCGAGGACCAGATCCACCGCGCCATGGGCACGGTCGAGGTGGAGGACCAGTTGAAGGGCGTCGAGTGGCTCAAGGCCCAGCCCTATGTCGATCCCCGGCGGATCGCGACCTATGGATGGTCCTATGGCGGCTATATGTCGGTGAAGCTGCTGGAGAAGGCGCCGGGCGTTTTCTCGGCGGCGGTGGCGGGCGCGCCGGTGACGAAGTGGGAATTGTACGACACCCATTATACCGAGCGCTATCTGGGGCAGCCGCAGGAGAAGCCGAGCGCCTATCCTGGATCCGGCGCAGTGGATGAGGCGGTGAAGATCAAGGATCCGCTGCTGCTGGTCCACGGCATGTCGGACGACAATGTGGTCTTCGACAATTCGACCGCGCTGATCGCGAAGATGCAGGCGGCGGCCGTGCCGTTCGAGATGATGGTCTATCCGGGCCAGACCCATCGCGTCGGCGGGCCGGGGATCAGCGTGCATCTGTGGCGGACTATCGAGGATTTCCTGGCGCGGGAGGGGACGGGGCCAGAAAAATGAGGTTCCGTGTTCCTGCGCAGGCAGGAACCCAGTTCAACGGTGGAACTAGGCTCCTGCCTGCGCAGGAGCACGGAGCGGCAGCATGGAGATAAGAAGCCCCGCTTCGGCCCGATAAACCGCTTGTCGCTGGACAAACGGCGCAATGCCGCTATGGCGCCCACTCCGCAATTGTGCATGGAGTGGAGTGTTAAGTCATGGGCTACAAGGTCGTCGTCGTTGGTGCCACCGGAAATGTGGGCCGCGAGATGCTGACCATTCTCGCCGAGCGCGAGTTCCCTATTGACGAGATCGCGGCGGTCGCATCGCCCCGATCGCAGGGCACCGAAATCGATTTCGGTGACACCGGCAAGACGCTCAAATGCAAGAATATCGAGCATTTCGACTTCACCGGCTGGGACATCGCGCTGTTCGCCGCGGGTTCCGGTCCGACAGCGGAATATGCGCCCAAGGCGGCTGCCGCGGGCTGCGTGGTGATCGACAATTCGTCGCTCTACCGCATGGACCCGGACGTGCCGCTGATCGTGCCCGAAGTGAATCCGGACGCCATCGACGGCTACAAGAAGAAGAACATCATCGCCAATCCCAACTGCTCGACCGCGCAGATGGTCGTGGCGCTCAAGCCCCTGCATGACGCCGCGACGATCAAGCGCGTCGTCGTCGCCACCTATCAATCGGTTTCCGGCGCGGGCAAGGCGGGCATGGACGAGTTGTTCGAACAGTCCCGCAACATCTTTGTCGGCGATCCGGCCGAGCCAAAGAAGTTCACCAAGCAGATCGCCTTCAACGTGATCCCGCATATCGACGTCTTCCTGGACGATGGTTCGACCAAGGAAGAATGGAAGATGGTCGCGGAAACCAAGAAGATCCTCGATCCCAAGGTGAAGGTCACGGCCACCTGCGTGCGCGTGCCGGTGTTCGTCGGCCATTCCGAAGCGATCAACATTGAATTCGAGAATGAGATTTCGGCGGAGCAGGCCCAGAACATCCTGCGGGAGGCGCCGGGCGTGATGCTGGTCGACAAGCGCGAGGATGGCGGTTACGTCACCCCGGTCGAGTGCGTGGGCGACTATGCGACCTTCATCAGCCGCGTGCGGGAGGATTCGACCATCGACAACGGCCTGAACCTCTGGTGCGTCAGCGACAATCTGCGCAAGGGCGCGGCGCTCAATGCCGTGCAGATCGCGGAACTGCTGGGCCGCCGTCACCTGAAGAAGGGCTGAGGTTCTTGCCATGATCTCCGGCGCTGCTGTCTGGAAAGCCGTTCCAGTCGCGCAGCGCCGGATGATCATTGTGGCTGTAGCGGCGATTTTCGCCGCCAATGTCGACCAACCCTATCCCGAACTGGCTCCGCTCCAGCATGGGCCGACGCTCCTGCTGGCCCTCGTCGCGCCGTGGCTGCTGCGGCGATGGCCTTTGTCGAACGGGTCGGCGGCGTGCATCCTCATTTTCCTGCTGCTGCACACGCTGGGCGGTCGGTATATCTATTCCTACGTGCCCTATGACGCCTGGGCGCGGGCGGTCAGCGGGCATGATGTTTCCGGCACCTTCGGGCTTGCGCGCAATGGTTATGACCGGCTCGTGCATTTCGCCTTCGGCGCTCTGCTGACGGCGCCCATGGCGGAGGCGGTTCGGCGTCATGGCAATATGCGGGCGGGCTGGAGCCTTGCCTTCGCCTTCATCTTCGTGGGGTTCGCGGGGGCCCTGTACGAGATTTTCGAATGGCTGCTGAGCGTTGTCGCCGCCGGCCGGACCGCCGACTGGTATAATGGCCAGCAAGGCGACATGTGGGATCCGCAAAAGGACATGGCGGCCGCGCAGATCGGCAGCGCCCTGGCTCTCGTCTGGCTTCTCGCCACTCGACAAGGGCAGGGCGAGGCCATATCGCCGGACCCGCATTCATCCAAGGAGTAGCCGCGTGTCCGACCTGCCCATCGAAAAGCTGGAGATCAAGGGTTTGGGAGGGCTTCCGCTTGCCGTGCATGTGGTGGGGCAGGGGCGAGACCTGGTGCTGATCCACGGCTATTTCTCCAATGCCTGGACCAACTGGATACGCTACGGCCATGCCGCGAGACTGGTCGAGGCGGGTTTCCGCCTCATCCTGCCGGACCTGCGGGGGCATGGCGAAAGCGGCAAGCCGCATGACCCGGCCGCCTATCCGCCGGACGCCTTGACGGAGGACGGGCTGGCGCTGGTCGAACAGATGGGGCTGACCGACTATGATCTGGGCGGCTATTCGCTCGGCGCGCGGACGACCGTGCGGATGCTGGCGCGGGGAGCGACGCCGCGCAGGGTGATCCTGGCCGGCATGGGGCTGCGCGGCCTGGTCCAGACGCTCGACAATGGCGGCTATTATCGCAAAGTCCTGACAAACCTGGGCACGTTCGAGCGCGGGACTTCGGAATGGATGACGGAAGCCTTCCTGAAGACCACCAAGGGCGATCCTGTCGCGATGCTGCACATCCTCAACACCTTCGTCGATACGCCGAGGGATGTCATCGCCGGCTTCCAACAGCCAACCGAGGTCATTTGCGGGGCCGACGACCGGGACAATGGCGTGGCGCAGGAACTGGCCGATCTGCTGCCCAATGGGCGCTATGTCGAAATTCCGGGGAACCATATGAATGCCGTGACCCGGAAGGAATTGGGGCAGGCGATGGTGGATTTCCTGACGGCTTGATTTTCGGGCGTCCCCCTCCGTTCGGGCTGAGCTTGTCGAAGCCTCTCCCTTTTCTTCAAGAAAGTAAGACCCTTCGACAAGCTCAGGGCGAACGGGTGTTGGGTGATCGCTTCATGGGATATGGCTGCGCTTAACGGAATGGCGGTTCGTTGAAGGCGCGCAGCTTGCGGCTGTGCAGTTTCGGCCCCTCCTGCCGCAGCAGCTCGCAGGTCATCAGGCCCACGCGCAAGTGGCCCGCAATCGCCTCCTCATAGAAGCGATTGGCCTGACCAGGCAGTTTCAGTTCGCCATGGATCGGCTTGTCCGACACGCACAGCAACGTCCCATAGGGCACCCGGAAGCGATAGCCCTGCGCCGCGATGGTGGCGGACTCCATGTCGATGCCCACGGCTCGCGACAGGCTGAACCGCAGGGCCGAACTCGAATAGCGCAGTTCCCAGTTGCGGTCGTCGGTCGTCACGACCGTGCCCGTGCGCAGGCGACGCTTGAAATCCTCCCGGTCGTCGCCGCCCAGCACGGCCTCGGCCGCCTTGGCCAGCGCCACCTGAACCTCCGCAATGGCGGGAACCGGGATTTCCGGCGGCAGCATCTCGTCCAGCACATGGTCGTCGCGTAGATAGGCGTGCGCCAGCACATAGTCGCCGATCCTTTGGCTGGGGCGCAGGCCGCCGCAATGGCCGATCATCAGCCAGACCTCCGGCCGCACCACCGCCAGATGGTCGCAGATCGTCTTGGCGTTGGAGGGGCCGACACCGATATTGACCAGCGTGATCCCGCTGCGATCCGGGGCGATCAGGTGATAGGCGGGCATCTGGTGCTTGCGCCAGGCGCTGTCCGCGATCATCCGGGCCGGATCGGCGGTCTCCGGCGTCACATAGACCCCGCCTGCCCCTGACAGCGCGGTATAGAAACTGCCCTCCCGCTGCAATTCAGCGCAGGCCCAGGCCACGAATTCATCGACATAGCGGTGATAGTTGGTGAACAATATGTAGCGCTGCACATGTTCCGCCGGAGTGCCGGTATAATGTTTGAGGCGCGCCAGAGAGAAGTCGGTGCGCAGGCCGTCGAACAGCGCCAGCGGCCTTTCGCCCTCCACATCCTGCATGAACAGGCCGTCCGCGATCTCGTCCCCGATTTCCGCCAGTTCGGTGGCCGGGAAATGGCGGGCGAGTTCGGTGGGCGGCGTGCCGTCCAGCGCGCTCATGTCCAACCCGTCCAGGACATAGGGGAAGGGAATCTGCTGGCCGCTGATCCCGGTTTCCACCGTCACGCCATAATCGCGGACGAGGAGGTCGATCTGTTCCGCCAGATAGTCGCCGAACATGGCGGGGCGGGTGACGGTGGTCACATAGCGCCCCGGCCTGGACAGCCGCGCGAAGGAGCGGCCGGGCGGCGGCGCCTCCGACTCGCCATGATGGACGATGCGCAATTCCGGATAGCAGAAACGCCTGTCGGTCTTGGCTTCCGCTGGCGGAACGCTGCCGTCGCGGGCGTAGGCGCGCATGGCCTCGCGGAGATTTTCGATGGAGTTCCGATAGATGTCGTCGAGTTCGGCGACGATTGCACTGCCGATGCTTCTTGTCATCGTCCCTTGGTAACGCACTTATAGGGCCGAAGGAAGATGCGCGCCCGAATTGCAGGCGCGCATCCTGGCGAAAATCAGATCTGGTCGAGCAGATATTCGGCCGACGACACCTTGAAATCGCCCGGCGCCTCGACATTCAGTTCCGCGACGACGCCGTCCTTGACGATCATGGAGAAGCGCTGTCCCCGCGTGCCGAGGCCGAACTTGCTGCCGTCCATGGTAAGGCCCACGGCCTGCGCGAATTCGCCATTGCCGTCCGCCAGCATCGTCACCTTGCCGTCGGCATTGGCGGACTTGCCCCAGGCGCCCATGACGAAGGCGTCGTTGACGGCGGTGCAGGCGATCTCGTCCACGCCCTTGCCCTTCAGTTCCTCCGCCTTCTCGACGAAGCCGGGCAGATGGCGCGCGGAGCAGGTGGGCGTGAAGGCCCCCGGCACGGAGAACAGCGCGACGGTGCGACCGGCGAAGAAATCGTCCGAAGCGACCTGCTCCGGGCCGTTCTCGGTCATCTTGACGAAAGTGGTGCTGGGGACGCGTTCGCCCTTCGAAATGGTCATGGTCTGCCTCCTGGCCTTGTTGGGGTCGGCGGCACGTTGGGCCTGGCGGGCGGTCTGTCAAGGGGGCGGCATGGAATATGGCGCGCCGCCCCGCTCAAGCGACGGCCCGCCATTGGCAAAGGCGACAAGGGGCGTATATTTGCCCCATGATCACAGCGCGCTCCTATGCCGGACAGTTTCTGCTCGCCCTGCCGGGAATGGAGGACATGCGGTTCGATCATTCCGTCATCGCCATGTGCGTCCATGACGAGAACGGATCGCTGGGGATCGCCGTCAGCGACGAGATCGACGGCGTCAGCCTGCACGATCTGCTGGAGAGCTTCGACATCGAGCCCGGCGACGTTCCGGATACTCCCGTCCTGCGCGGCGGTCCGGTCGAACCGCGGCGCGGCTTCGTGCTGCATTCGCTCGACTGGAACGGACATGACATGGTCGCCGTGGGCGAAGGGTGGGGCCTGTCCGGATCGCTGGAAATCCTGAAGGCCATCGCGGAAGGAAAGGGGCCGAGTCGCTATCTGGTCGCCCTGGGCTATGCCGGATGGGGCGCGGGGCAACTGGACGAGGAAATGAACGGGGAAAGCTGGTTTCCGACCGACTGCACCGCGGAGCTTCTGTTCGACATCCCGGCGGCGCGGAAATGGTCGGCCGCCTTCGCCGCCGCCGGAGTCGACGCCTCCCACCTGGTCAGCGGCGCGGGATCGGCCTGACCGATGGTCGGAACGCGGCCGTAAGCATGGCCGTTCCGGGCGCTTGTTTCCCCGGCGTAACTGAACCCTTTACGGTAAAATCCGGCTAACCTTCGCCGTTGAGAGTCCGGCAACCGGATGGGCGCACCCTGATCATCGGGCAATTGGACGGGGGTTCAACTCATGAGGATATTGATCGCAGCGGCGCTTGCCGCGACGATGCCGCTTGCGCCGGCGACGGCGGCGACATGCTGGAAGCAGACTGCCGTGGAAGCGGCGCAGATCCGCGATTTCGAGATGATGCTGATGGTGTCCGCGCTGCGATGCCGGGCGACGGGACATGATTTCCTGGCCAGCTATAACCGCTTCATCCGGGAAAAGCGCGAGACGCTGACGCAAGTGAATGACGAATTGCGGGAGCATTTCCGCTCGATCGCCGGGCCGGTCGGCGCGCTGGCGGCTTATGACAATTACGTCACGGGCCTGGCCAACATCTACGGCGCGGGGGCGGACGGGCTGGCCTGCCGCGACCTACAGTCGATCACGGAGGCCGCCAACGCGCTGCCGCCCAGCCGGTCGGCCCTGCTGGAACTGGCGGACGCCGCTGCGATCGGCCCGCATCTGTCGGGCGCCCGGTGCGACATCGTCACGGCGATGGCTGGGAAGGCGCGGAAAACCGGCGAATCCGCGTCTGACGCGCCGCTGCGGGTGGCGGTGCGCGGGCCGGCGGAATAAGACATAAAGAAAACTTTATATTGAGTTGCCTTGGACGGCGGCGATTGGTAAAGCCCAGCCCATCGTCGCCGTTCGTTCATTCGGGCGGCGGCTTCAATCTTAACGATATGGAGACAGGCTCGTGGCCACCGCACCCGCCACCCAGGCGCAGGACTATGTGATCCGCGACATCGGCCTTGCCGCTTTCGGCCGCAAGGAAATCGAGATCGCGGAGACCGAAATGCCGGGCCTGATGGCCCTGCGCGCCGAATTCGGCGCCGCCAAGCCGCTGAAGGGCGCGCGCATCACCGGATCGCTGCACATGACGATCCAGACCGCCGTGCTGATCGAGACGCTGGCCGAACTGGGCGCGGAGATCCGCTGGGCGTCGTGCAACATCTTCTCGACGCAGGACCATGCCGCCGCCGCCATCGCGGCGCGGGGCATCCCGGTCTTCGCCGTCAAGGGCGAGACGCTGGAGGAATATTGGGACTATGTCATCCGCATCTTCGACTGGGGCGACACGGTCTGCAACATGATCCTGGACGATGGCGGCGACGCCACCATGTTCGCGCTGTGGGGCGCGCGCGTCGAGGCCGGGGAGGAACTGTTCACGCCGGGCAATGAGGAAGAGGAAATCTTCGTCGCAACGCTCAAGCGCTTCCTGGCGGAGCGTCCCGGCTATCTGACCGAGACGGTCAAGGCCATCAAGGGCGTGTCGGAAGAGACCACCACCGGCGTCCATCGCCTCTATGAATTGGCGAAGAAGGGCAAGCTGCCCTTCCCGGCGATCAACGTCAACGACAGCGTCACCAAGTCGAAGTTCGACAATCTCTACGGCTGTAAGGAATCGCTGGTCGACGCGATCCGCCGCGCCACCGACGTGATGCTGGCCGGCAAGGTCGCGTGCGTCGCCGGTTTCGGCGACGTGGGCAAGGGTTCGGCCGCATCGCTGCGCAACGGCGGCGCCCGCGTGCTGGTGACGGAGATCGACCCGATCTGCGCGCTGCAGGCGGCGATGGAGGGCTATGAAGTCGTGACGATGGAAGAAGCGGCCACCCGCGCCGACATCTTCGTCACCGCGACCGGCAACGAAGCCGTCATCACAGTCGATCACATGCGCGCCATGAAGAATATGGCGATCGTCTGCAACATCGGCCATTTCGACAGCGAGATCGAGATTGCCGGCCTCAACAACATGCAGTGGACCGAGATCAAGCCGCAGGTGGACGAGGTTCAGTTCCCCGACGGCAAGAAGATCATCGTCCTCGCCAAGGGCCGCCTGGTGAACCTGGGCTGCGCCACCGGCCATCCGAGCTTCGTGATGTCGTCCAGCTTCACCAACCAGGTGCTGGCGCAGATCGAACTGTGGACCAAGTCGGACGAATATAAGAATGAAGTCTATGTGCTGCCCAAGCATCTGGACGAGAAGGTCGCGGCGCTCCACCTGGAGAAGCTGGGCGTGAAGCTGTCCAAGCTGACGCCGAAGCAGGCCGCCTATATCGGCGTGTCGGCGGAAGGGCCGTTCAAGCCGGATCATTACCGCTACTGAGCGGATGGGAAGGGGGAGGCGCGGACCTCCCCCTTTTTCTTTCGGGCAAGGGATCGGTCGATCGTGGCCGATGGGGCTTTTGGGCGTGGCTCGGTTAGAGGTTTTCAAGCAGATAGGATCTGCTGAATCGGGAACGCGATAACGGAAAAGTCAGGCGGTCGGCAGCTTTCGAAACGACCCATGGCCCTCGACTGCCGCATCGGTCGCATCTATCCGCGCTACCCGCGCCGCAGGGGGGCCTTGTCGCGCCAGCAGGATGAATCGCTCCACGCCGTCCTGCGATCCTTCCACCAGCGCTTCCACGCTGCCGTCCATGCGATTGCGAACCCAGCCGGCCAGGCCGAGGCCGCGCGCCGTCTCCACCGCCCAGTTGCGGTAGAACACGCCCTGAACCCGGCCGAGGATCGTCAGGCGACGGGCGATGACGGTCATCAATGCACCCGCTTGATCCAGGTCTGGCCGTCGCGGCTCTCCACCTTGAAATTCTTGATCGAGCGGACAAGGTCCGACAGCCGCTTGAAGCCATAGTTGCGCGTGTCGAAGCTGGAGCGGTTCCCCGCGAGCTTGCCGACTTCGCTGAGGCGGGCAAAGCCCTGATCGTCGCGTTTCACGGCATTATAGGCGTCGATCAACAGCTTGACGAGGTCGGGCGCGACTTCGGGGGCGTCAGGGGAGGGCGGCTCCTCCGTCGACTCCGCCAGTTCGACCGGCGTTTCCCTTGCGCTGGTGAGCGCCCCGACATCGATGAAGCGCGTGCAGGCGCTGCGAAAGGCCTGCGGCGTCTTGTCGGTGCCGAAACCATAGACCGGCAGCCCTTCCTGCCGGAGGCGCGTGACAAGCGGCGTGAAATCGCTGTCGCTCGACATCAGGCCGAAGCCGGTGACGCGGCCCGACGCCATCAGGTCCATGGCGTCGATGGTCATCTTCATGTCCGTGGCGTTCTTGCCCCTGGTCAGGTCGAACTGCTGCTGCGTTTCGATGGCCTGCGTCACGGCCTGCCGCGCCCAGCCCTTGAGCGCGGGCTTGCTCCAATTGCCATAGGCGCGGCGGATGTTGACGGTGCCCAGTTCCGCCAGGACGGTCAGCACCGGATCGAAATGGTCGGCGGAAACATTGTCAGCGTCGATCAGCAGGGCGATATTGCCGCTGGGGATCGACGCGGTCATGTCAGGCGTCCAGCGGCGCGGGATGGAATTCGCCGCTCGCCTCGTCCAGCAGATGAAGCTGCCCGTCGGCGATGGCGAAGAAGGCGCCGACCAGCTTGAGTTCTCCCTCGCGTTCCTTGACGCGGACGCAGGGGAAGGTGCGCAGATTGGCCAGGCTGACCTTGACGCCTTCCTGTTCCATGGCGCGTTCGGCGTCGCGGCTGTGATCCTCGCCGAAGCTCTCGACCACCTTTTCCCGCGCTTCGTCCAGCAGTTCGATCCAATTGTGGATGAAGCCGCCTTCGCCCGGAGGCGCGTCCTTCAGCGAATGGCTGAGCGCCGCCTTGCAGCCGCCGCACTTGCCATGGCCCATGACGACGATCTCGCCCACCTTCAGCACCTGCACGGCGAATTCCAGCGCGGCGGAAACGCCGTGGCGGCCGGGATTGGTCTCGAACGGCGGCACCAGCGCGGCCACGTTGCGGACCACGAAGATCTCGCCGGGGCTGGTATCGAAGATCTGCGCGGGATCGACTCGGCTGTCGGAGCAGGCGATGACCATGACGCGGGGGCTCTGCCCTTCGTTGAGTTCGTCCCATCGCTCGCGCTGCTCGGTCCAGCCGGTGTTGCGGAAGCGGCGATAGCCGGCAAGCATATCAGCGAAGTCGGTCATGCGCCGGTCTGTGCCGAACAATGATGGGGCTGGCAAGAGCGCTCTTGCATCGCTATCTGGGGCGCATGACCGACATCGTCCCGATCCCCGCGCCCGCCAACCGCCCCGAGCGCGCCCGCAAGCCCGACTGGATTCGCGTGAAGGCGCCGACCAGCCCCGGCTATCATGAGACGCGCAAGCTGATGCGGGACAAGGGGCTGGCGACGGTGTGCGAGGAGGCGGCCTGCCCGAATATCGGTGAATGCTGGACCAAGAAGCACGCCACGGTGATGATCCTGGGCGATGTGTGCACGCGGGCCTGCGCCTTCTGCAACGTCAAGACCGGCATGCCGCGCAAGGTCGATCCCAATGAGCCGCAGAACCTGGCCGACGCCTGCGCGGAAATGGGGCTGGAGCATATCGTCATCACCTCGGTCGACCGCGACGACCTGCCCGATGGCGGCGCTTCGCAATTCGTGAAGGTGATCGAGGCGCTGCGCCGCACGACCCCGGACACGACCATCGAGATATTGACGCCGGACTTCCGCAACAAGCATGAACGGGCGGTCGAGATGATCGTCGCGGCGCGGCCGGACGTTTATAATCACAATCTCGAAACCGTGCCCCGGCTCTATCCCACCATCCGCCCCGGCGCCCGCTATTATGCCTCGCTGCGGCTGCTGGAGACGGTGAAGAAGCTCGATCCGTCGATCTTCACCAAGTCGGGCATCATGCTGGGCCTGGGCGAGGAACGGCTGGAGGTCCATCAGGTGATGGACGACATGCGCTCCGCCGACATCGATTTCCTGACCATGGGGCAATATCTCCAGCCCACGCCCAAGCATGCGAAGGTGATGGAATTCGTCACTCCGGCGGCGTTCAATGCCTATGCGGCGATTGGGCGGGCCAAGGGCTTCCTGCAGGTGGCGTCCAGCCCGCTGACCCGCTCCAGCTATCATGCGGGCAAGGATTTCGCCGAAATGCGCGCCGCCCGCGAGGCGCAACTGGCGAAGGCCGCCCAATAAGCCGATGCCCAGGCACAACGAAACAAGGCCGCTTCCCTACACGCCCGAACAGATGTTCGACCTGGTGGCGAATGTGGAGGCCTATCCCGAATTCCTGCCTTGGGTCAGCGCGATCCGGGTTCGCTCCGACAGCGAGTCGGAAATGGTCGCGGACATGATCGTCGGCTTCAAGGGGATCAAGGAGAGCTTCACGTCCCGCGTCCACAAGCATCGGCCCGACCATGTGCGGGTCGATTATCTCGACGGGCCGCTCAAGCATCTCCACAATGAATGGAATTTCCGCGACGACGGCAAGGGCGGGGTGCTGGTGGATTTCGAGGTCGAGTTCGAATTCAAGAACCGGCTGTTCGAAATGCTGGCGGGCCAGGTTTTCGACAAGGCGCTGCGCAAGATGATCGGCGCCTTCGAAACCCGCGCTGCGGAGCTTTACGGCGCGGGCGAGTCGGGCAGCAGCAGTTCGAGCGCGCACAGCGCCGCCTGAAGGCGCACGCCGCCCCGGCCCGTATCCCCGAAATAACGCATGTCGGCCACGATCTTGTCAGGACTGGCGCCGCGTTCGGCGCGGGCGAAGACGACCGTGCCGACGGGCTTCTGCTCCGATCCGCCGCCGGGGCCGGCTATGCCGGTGATGGCGACAGCGACATTGGCGTGGCTCTTGTTGAGCGCGCCTTGCGCCATGGCCCAGGCGGTGGCGATGGACACCGCGCCGAAAGTTTCGATGACATCCTGCGAAACCTTGAGAAGTTCACTTTTCATATCGTTGGAATAAGTGATGAAACCTGCCTCGAACACTTCCGACGATCCGGCGATTTCGGTCAGCGCGGCAGAGACCAGACCGCCGGTGCAGCTTTCCGCCACGGCGATGGTCCGGCCGGCGCGGCGGTTGGCGATGATGACGCGCTCGGCCAGTTCGACCAGCGACGCGGGAAGGATGCTATCGGGCATGGCGATCAGATTAGCGCGGGGAGGGAGAGGGTGGCAACAGCCTGTGCGGCAATGCCTTCGCGGCGTCCGGCAAAGCCCAGCCGCTCGGTCGTCGTGGCCTTCACGCTGACCCGGTCGAGGGACAGGCCCAGTATTTCCGCGATCCGGCCACGCATCGCATCCCGATGCGGACCGATTTTCGGGGCCTCGCAAATCAGCGTCAGGTCGACATGTTCGATGAAGCCGTCCCGTTTTGCGACGCGCTCCGCCGCATATTCCAGGAACCGGGAGGAAGCGACGCCGCGCCATTGCGGGTCGGAGGGCGGAAAGTGGCTGCCGATGTCCCCCTCCGCCAGCGCGCCGAGCAGCGCGTCGACCAGCGCATGGATCGCCACGTCCGCATCGCTATGCCCCGCCAGGCCCCGGTCGTGCGGAATGCGGACGCCGCAGAGCCATAATTGCTCATCGGCGGCCAGGCGGTGGACGTCATAGCCCGTGCCGGTGCGGATGCTGCGGCCCGCGCCCAGCCGGACTTCGGCGCGGGCAAAGTCTTCGGCATAGGTCAATTTTTCCAGCCTTTCATCGCCCGCGACCAATATGACGTCATGACCCGCATGGCGCATGATCTGGGCATCATCGGTTGCTTCCCGCCCGCTATCCCAGGCCCGGTGGGCGGCCAGGATCGCATCGAAATGGAAGGCTTGCGGGGTCTGGACGCGGGCCAGGCCGTCGCGGTCCACGATTTCCCCGGCGCGGGCCGTTTCGTTCCTGACGAGAGTGTCGGTGACGGGCAGGGTGGGGATGGCGCCGGGCGCCTGAGCCAAGGCGGAAAGCAGCCGGTCGATCACCGCGCCGGGCAGGAAGGGGCGAGCCGCGTCATGGATGAGGATGCGGGCCGCCCCGCCGGAGGATGCGATATGTTCCAGCCCTGCGCGCACCGATCCGCGGCGGCTGTCCGCGCCCTGGACGATGGCGGCGACCGCGCAGCCCCCGATGGCCGTGCGCGCTTCGGCTTCCTGACCTGCGCCGACGACCAGGATGATGGAGTCGATGGCCGGATGCCGGGAAAGCGCGTCGACGGCATGGGCCAGCACGGGCTTTCCGCCGATCAGGCGGAACTGCTTGGCAATGTCGCCGCCTGCGCGGCTGCCCTGACCTGCTGCGACCAGCAATGCGACCGTTCTGTCTGTCATGGCCGCGCCTGTATCGCAGCGGCGGGCCAACCGCCAGCCCCGCTTCGCTTGCCGTTGCAGCGGATTTCCGCTAAGGGCTGCCTGTTTTTTAGGCAGTGATGGTTTGATGCAGACGCTTTCTCCGATTTCCATTGGTCCGGTGACGATCGACATGCCGGTCGTGCTGGCCCCGATGACGGGCGTGACGGACATGCCGTTCCGCACGCTGGTGCGGCGCTACGGCTCCGGCCTCAACGTGACGGAGATGATTGCGACGGCGGCAATGATTCGCGAGACGCGCCAGTCCTTGCAGAAGGCCGCCTGGCATCCGCTGGAGGAGCCGGTGTCGATGCAGTTGGCGGGTTGCTCGCCCAGCGAAATGGCCGAGGCGGCAAAGCTGAATGCGGATCGCGGGGCGGCGATCATCGACATCAATATGGGCTGTCCGGTGAAGAAGGTGGTGAACGGCGATGCGGGCAGCGCTCTGATGCGCGACCTGCCGCTGGCGGCTTCGCTGATCGAGGCGACGGTGAAGGCGGTCGACGTGCCGGTCACGGTCAAGATGCGCATGGGCTGGGACCATGCCAGCCTGAACGCGCCGGAGCTGGCCCGGATCGCGGAGGATCTGGGCGCGAAGCTGATCACGGTCCACGGCCGCACCCGCTGCCAGATGTACAAGGGGTCGGCCGACTGGGCCTTCGTGCGCAGCGTGAAGGACGCGGTGTCGCTGCCGGTCATCGTCAATGGCGACATCTGCTCCATCGACGATGCGGAAACCGCGCTGGAGCAGAGCGGCGCGGACGGCGTGATGATCGGGCGGGGCGCCTATGGGCGGCCTTGGCTGATCGGCCAGGTGATGCACTGGTTCCGCACCGGGGAACGGCTGGCCGATCCCTCGTTGGAAGAACAATATCGCGTGATTACCGAACATTATCGCGCAATGTTGGAACATTATGATAATCACACCGGCGTCAACATGGCCCGCAAGCATATCGGCTGGTACACAAAGGGCCTGCCCGGTTCGGCCGAGTTCCGCAACGCGGTGAACCAGGAGCCGGACGGCGATGTCGTGCTGGACATGCTGGCGCGCTTCTACGAACCGCTGATTGCCGACGATGAGCCGGTCGAGACGCGCAAGGCGGCATGACGGCGACCATGACGACCATCCCGTCGCTTCGACCGCAACAGGATGGGCCTTCGCTTTCCGAACTGATGACGGCGCTGCCCGTCGCGACCCTGGTGGTGCGGCCGGACAACAGCATCGCCGATGCCAATGTGCGCGCCGAAACGCTGCTCAACATGGCGCGGTCGGCCATCGTGGGCAGCGACATAGCGCGAACCATCCGCATGGCGGAAATGGGCGCGCGCTTCGATATATGGCACAGCAACAAGCCGATCGCCGCCTATGACATCCGCGTGCATGCCGGGCGCACGGCGGAGATGGAAATCGACCTGATGATCGCGCCCATCGTCGACCATGAAGGCTGGCGCGTGGTATCGATCCACACGCAGAGCCAGGCGCGCAAGATCGGCCATCGCGGCACGGCCGGCGGCGCGCGCTCCGCCATCGGCGCGGCGGCGATCCTGGCGCATGAGATCAAGAATCCGCTGTCGGGCATCAGGGGCGCGGCGCAGTTGCTGGAATCGGGCAATGACGGGCGGGATGCCGCCCTTACGCAACTCATCTGCAATGAGGTCGACCGGATCGCCGCGCTGATCGACAGGATGCAGGACTTCACCACCGACCGGACGCTGGAGTGCCGCAGCGGCAACATCTATCCACTGATCGACAGGGCGGCGAATATCGCGGCCGCCGGATTTGCAAAAGACATAAGAATCATAAAGAGTTATGATCCATCCCTGCCATTCGCCAACATCAACGAAGATGCCCTGGTGCAGGTGATGATCAACCTGCTCAAAAATGCTGCGGAGGCGCTGGAGCATAGCAGGAAGCCGAGAATAAGGGTCGAAACGGCGTTCCGCCATGGCGTTTCGGTGGTGGTCGGCAAGGGGAAGGGCAGCGCGGTGCTACCCATCGAAATCCTGGTCGTCGACAATGGGCCGGGCGTGCCGGAGCATATATTGGACCATCTGTTCAACCCCTTCATCACCGGAAGGCGGGATGGGACGGGGCTGGGGCTGGCGCTGGTGGACAAGCTGGTGCGCGACATGAGCGGGTTCGTGCAATATTCCCGCGATCATGAGGCGGGGGAATCGACCTTCCGAATCCTTCTGCCGATGGGAACGGGCTGATGGCGGCAACGGGCGCGATCTTGGTGGTGGATGACGATCCGGCGATCTGCGTGGTCGTCGGGGAAGCGCTGCGTCGGCAGGGATACAGGGTCAAGACGGCAGCCTCCATCCGGGAGCGCAGCGCCCTGCTGGAGAGTTTTTCGCCGGACGTCCTGATCACCGACGTCATGCTGCCGGACGGCGACGGACTGGACGGGATCGCGGAGATACTGGAACGGCGCCCCGCGCTCAGCATCATCATCCTGTCGGCCCAGAACACGCTGAACACCGCCATCCGCGCCACGGAGAAGGGGGCGTTCGAATATCTGCCCAAGCCCTTCGACCTCAACGAACTGACGCGGGCCGTGTCCGACGCGCTGGGATCGGGAAAGGGAGCAGACGAGGAGGCGGCCGATGCCGGCCTGCCGCATGACGGACTGCCGCTGGTGGGTCGTTCGCCGGCCATGCAGGAGGTCTATCGGACCATCGCGCGCGTGCTGTCGAACGACCTCAGCATATTGGTGCTGGGCGAATCCGGGACCGGCAAGGAACTGGTGGCGGAGGCGATCCACAGCCTGGGGCAGCGGCGGACCAAGCCCTTCGTGCCGATCAACATGGCCGCCATCCCCCGCGAACTGATCGAAGCGGAACTGTTCGGTTACGAAAAAGGGGCCTTCACCGGCGCCCATGCCCGCACCGCCGGCAAGTTCGAGCAGGCGCAGGGCGGCACGCTGTTCCTGGACGAGATCGGCGACATGCCGATGGAGGCGCAGACCCGGCTGCTGCGCGTCCTTCAGTCCGGAGAGGTCACGACCGTCGGCGGCTCCAAATCGGTCAAGGTGAACGTCCGCATCATCGCGGCCACCAACAAGGATCTGCCGAAGCTGATCGAGGACAATCGTTTCCGGCAGGATCTCTATTATCGGCTGAACGTGGTCCCCATCGCGCTGCCGGCGCTGCGCGAGCGGCGGGAGGACGTGATCCTGCTGGCGCGCCATTTCCTCGACCGCGCAGCGCAGGAGGGGCTGCCGCGCAAGTCGTTGTCCGACGACGCGGCGCAACTGCTGATGGCCTATCACTGGCCCGGCAATGTGCGCGAGCTGCAAAACCTCATGCAGCGGCTGGCGGTGCTGAGCCGCGAGAATATGATCACCGCCGACATGCTGCGCAACAGCCTGCCGCTGGAGGCCGTGCCCGCCGATTACGCCGCCCCCGGCGACCTGCTGGGCCAGGCGGTGCGGGAATGGGCCAAGCGGCAACTGGGCATTGGCCTCACCCAGCCGAACCGAAACCTGCACGACGACCTGCTGGCCGTGGTGGAACCCATATTGTTCCAGGAAACGCTGGCGAGCGTTGACGGAAACCAGATTCGCGCCGCCGGATTGCTGGGCATCAACCGCAACACGCTGCGCAAGAAGCTGACGGATTACGGGCTCGATCCGCTTCAGCTTCGGATCGCGGAATGAAGGGGCGACGAACCGACCGCCCTTTTCGACCGGAAGCGCCGTGCCGATCAATTACTGTGTTTGATCGGGCACATTAATGTTGTAACCAAGCCACTATGGAAGGCGCAGTGACTCTCCCGGCGCGGGGCCGGGCATGGAAAAGGCATTTTCCCCTTTTCCTGCGCCGCCGCCTTGCCGCGGTGGTGGAGGCGGTGACGCTTGTCCTGTTCCTGGGCATGGCGGGCATCACCTATTTCCTGCTGACGGTTCAGGGGCAATCATACACATTGCTGACGCCGCCCATCGTGGCGCTGCTGCTGGTCGCCAATCTGGTGCCGGCCATCGCCCTGCTCGTGCTGCTGGGGCGGCGGGTGGCGAAGCGGCGGGCCGCGCAATCGGCCATCGGCAGCGACGGGCAGCTGCACGTCCGGCTGGTCGCGATCTTCTCCATCGTGGCCAGCGTGCCGATGCTGCTGGTGGTGATCTTCGCGTCCCTGCTGTTCCAATATGGCGTGCAGTTCTGGTTTTCCGACAGCGCGCGGGGCATGCTGCAAAATGCGAGCGACCTGGCGCGGGGCTATTATGAGCAGAACCTGCGCGACGTGCGCGACGAAACCGTCACCATGGCGAGCGACCTGCGCGACTATCTGAGCCAGTCCAACGTCTCCAGCCCGCGCTTTGCGGAGGGCTATATCTATCAGGTGGTGACGCGGAAGCTGAACCGTTCCGCGATCATAGAAATCGGCAAGGACGGCGTGGCGCGCACGGCGGCGACGGTCGACCCGGAAAGCCGGCCCGCTTCGGAAATGCTGACGCCCGACGTGGTGAAGCGGCTAGCGTCGGGCGAGGACGTGGTGGTCGCGGCCAAGCCCAACCAGATCGAGGCGGTGACGCTGCTCTACCCCAATGCGAAAATCTATCTCTACGCCACCCGCGATTCCGGCTCGACGGCGTTCAGCAATGTGGAACGGGCGCAGAAGGTGTTGTCAGATTACGACATTTTCGCCGCGCAGTCCCGCGCCTTGCAGTTGCGCTTCAACATATTGCTGTTCGTGGGGTCGCTGCTGCTGGTGGGCGTGGCGGTCTATATCGCGCTGAAGGTCGCCGACTGGATGGTGCGGCCGGTGAACGAACTGGTGATGGCGGCGCGACGGATCACGGCGGGCGACCTGTCGGCGCGCGTGACCAGCCCGCAGAGCCGGGACGAGATCGGGACGCTGGCCGCCGCCTTCAACCGCATGACGCAGCGGCTGGAGGCGCAGACCGGCGCTCTGGTGGCGGCGAACAGCCAGCTGGATGAACGCCGCGCCTTCATAGAGGCGATCCTGTCGGGCGTGTCGGCCGGCGTGCTGTCGGTGGACCGCGACGGCATCGTCCTGCTGCTCAACAGTTCGGCCGCCGCCATATTGGTGCGGGAGGGCGACGATCCTGTGGGCCGGCCGCTGACCGAAGTGTCGCCCGAACTGGCGGCCCTGATCGCTTCGGAGGAGGATGCGGGCATCGTCCAGATCCGGGCCCATGGCGATGTGCGGACGCTGGCGGTCAAGGTTTCGGAGGACGCGTCGCGCCACATCCTGACCTTCGACGACATCACGCAGCAGCTTTCCGACCAACGTCGCGCCGCCTGGTCCGACGTGGCGCGGCGTATCGCGCATGAGATCAAGAACCCGCTGACCCCGATCCAGCTTGCCGCCGAACGGCTGCAACGCCGCTATGCCGAGGAGGTGACGAGCGACAAGGCCACCTTTACGCGCCTGACCGGCACCATCGTGCGCCAGGTTGGCGACCTGCGGCGGATCGTGGACGAATTCTCCTCCTTCGCGCGTATGCCAAAGCCCGTGTTCCGGCGCGAGCGGATCGACGACATCGCCCGCCATGCGCTGTTCCTGCACGAAGTCGCGCATCCCGACATCCGTTTCGAATATCATTCGACGGACGGCGAGGCGGAACTGGTCTGCGACCGCCGGCAATTGGGGCAGGCGCTCACCAACATCGTCAAGAATGCCGTGGAAGCCATCGAGCCCAAGCCTGCCGCGGATGACGGCGATTGGCGCGGTCAGGTGTCCATGACGGTGGAGCATGACGACGGCAATCTGCTGATCGCGGTGCAGGACAATGGCATCGGCCTGCCGCCGGAACGCGAACGCATATTGGAACCTTATATGACGACCCGGACCAAGGGCACGGGCCTGGGCCTCGCCATCGTGAAGAAGATCGTCGAGGAACATATGGGCGAAATCCGCTTCGACGATGCCGACGGCGGGGGCGCTCGCGTGACGCTGCGCTTCCCGGTGGCGGCGCTCGAGAAACTGGAAGAGGGGCAGGTGATCGCCATGCCCCATGGAAAAACCGCTGGAAAAGTGACGGCCAATGGCTCTTGATATTCTGATAGTCGATGATGAGGAGGACATTCGCGACCTGGTGGCGGGCGTGCTGGAGGATGAGGGCTTCACCACCCGCACCGCCGCCAACAGCGACAGCGCGATAGAGGCGCTGGACGCGCGGCGGCCTTCGCTGGTGCTGCTGGACGTGTGGTTGCAGGGATCGAAGCTCGACGGGCTGGAACTGCTGGACGAGATCAAGCGGCGGGACGCGACCATTCCGGTGCTGATGATCTCCGGCCACGGCAATATCGACACGGCCGTCGCCGCCATCCGGAAGGGGGCGGCGGACTTCATCGAAAAGCCGTTCGAAGCCGACCGGCTGCTGCATCTGGTGTCGCGAGCGACCGAGACGGAACGGCTGCGACGCGAGAACCAGGTGCTGCGGGCGCGTTTCGGGCAGGATGACGAGCTGACGGGCACCTCCGCCGCGATCAACGCCGTTCGCGCCACGATCAAGAAGGTGGCGGGCACGGGCAGCCGGGTGCTGATTTCCGGCCCCGCCGGCGTCGGCAAGGAAGTCGCGGCGCGCATGCTGCATAGCTGGAGCGGGCGGGCCGACGCGCCCTTCATCATCGTCGCCGCCGCACGGATGGACCCGGACCGCGTCGAGGAAGAATTGTTCGGCGTGGAGGACCCGAGCGGGCTGGTGCGTCCGGGCTATCTGGAGCAGGCGCATGGCGGCACGCTCTATCTCGACGAGATCGCCGACATGCCGCTCACGACGCAGGCGAAGATCCTGCGCGTGCTGACCGACCAGAGCTTCACCCGCGTCAGCGGACAGCGGCAGGTGAAGGTGGACGTGCGCGTCATTTCCTCGACCGCGCTCAACCTGGCGACCGAGATAGAGGAACGGCGTTTCCGCGAGGATCTCTTCTACCGGCTGAACGTCGTACCCCTGGTGATTCCCCCGCTGGCCGAGCGGCGAGACGATATTCCCCCGCTGGTCGAGCATTATCTCGCCCGTTTCGCGGCGGAACGCCGGGTGCCGCCGCCGGAGATCGCGAGCGACGCCATGGCCGCGTTGCAGGCCAATGAATGGCCGGGCAATGTCCGTCAGCTCCGCAACGTCATCGAACGCACGATGATACTGGCGCCGGGCGAGCGGATCGGGCGGATCGAACTCGACATGCTGCCCGCCGAACTGACGAGCAATGGCGGTTCGGAAGGGATCGGCCAGTCCGCGATCATGGGCGCACCGCTGCGCGAGGCGCGGGAGAGCTTCGAGCGCGAATATCTGCGCATCCAGATCCGCCGCTTTTCAGGCAATATCTCCCGCACGGCGACCTTCATCGGCATGGAACGTTCGGCGCTGCACCGCAAGTTGAAGCTGCTGGGTATCACCGATGGGAAGGACGGTTGAGGCGAACCGAACGATCTTCACCCAAACAGGGCATGGACGCCTCTTCGCAATTGCGGTAGGCTTGCCTTGCTTCCGACAGGCGGGGGCAGGCAAGACACTCTGCTTAAGGGTGCGAGAGCGGGTAACGTCCCGCCAATAAAGGAATGGTGAAGACCATGGCCGAGAAAGTGAACAACCTTCAGGACATATTCCTGAACAGCCTGCGCAAGAGCAAGACGCCGGTGACCATGTTCCTGGTCAAGGGCGTGAAATTGCAGGGCATCATCACCTGGTTCGACAATTTCTCCGTCCTGCTGCGGCGCGACGGGCAGTCGCAACTGGTGTACAAGCATGCGATTTCGACCGTCATGCCCGCCCAGTCGATGGACCTTACCGACCTGCGCAAGGCCAGCGACGGCAACGGCAAGTCGAAGCTGCTCCAGGAAATCTTCCTGAGCGCAGTGCGCAAGTCGGGCAGCCCGGTGACGATGTTCCTGGTGAACGGCGTCATGTTGCAGGGCGAAATCGCCGCCTTCGACCTTTTCTGCATGCTGCTGGAGCGGGACGGCATGATCCAGCTCGTCTACAAGCATGCCATTTCCACCGTGCAGCCGCTGCATGCCCTGGATCTGACCGGCGAGGGCGAGGGGGAGGATTGAGCGCTTTTTCTTGTCTCCGGCCGGTTTCCGGTGAAGCCGGCGGAGGCGCGAAGCGTTAAGCCCCCATGGCTGTCTTCAACAGAGATTCCGCTGACGAGGTGTCGCGCGGCGCGCGCGCCATCGTCGTGCGCGCCGATGTCCATGGGCCGGAGCGTCGCGACAGCGATGCGCGGCTGGAGGAGGCGAGGGGCCTTGCGCTCGCCATCGGCATCGACGTGCGCGCCGCCCAGGCCTTCCGCGTGCGCGACCGCAAGCCCGCGACCCTGTTCGGCAGCGGGCAGGTGGACCAGATCGCGACGCTGGCGCGGATGGAAGAGGCCGAACTGGTCATCGTCGACAACGCGCTGAGCCCCGTGCAGCAGAGCAATCTGGAAAAGGCCACCGAGACCAAGGTCATCGACCGGACCGGATTGATCCTGGAGATTTTCGGGGAACGGGCCGCGACCAATGAGGGGCGGTTGCAGGTCGAACTGGCGCATCTCGACTATCAGGCGGGGCGGCTGGTGCGAAGCTGGACCCACCTGGAGCGGCAGCGCGGTGGCTTCGGCTTTCTGGGCGGGCCGGGCGAGACGCAGATCGAGGCTGACCGGCGGATGATCCGCGATCGGATGGCGAAAATCCGCCGCGAACTGGACCAGGTGACGAAAACCCGTGGCCTGCACAGGGCGCGGCGTCAGCGGGCGCCCTGGCCGGTGATCGCGCTGGTCGGCTATACCAATGCGGGCAAGTCGACGCTGTTCAACCGGATGACCGGCGCCGACGTCATGGCCGAAGACCTGCTGTTCGCGACGCTCGACCCCACCATGCGGCAGATCGCCTTGCCGGGGCTGGACAAGGCCATTCTTTCCGACACGGTGGGGTTCGTTTCCGACCTGCCGACGCAGTTGATCGCCGCCTTTCGGGCCACGTTGGAAGAGGTGCTGTCGGCCGATCTGATCGTCCACGTCCGCGACATCGCGCATCCCGACAGCGATGCGCAGCGCGATGACGTCATGGACGTGCTTGGCGAACTGGGCATAGCCGGGGAAGGGGCGTTCGAAGCGGGAGAGGGCGAAGAACCGCCGCCGATCATCGAGGCATGGAACAAGCTGGACCTGCTGGATGAAGATGCGGCCACGCTGGCGCGGGAGACGGCGGCGCGGCGGAGCGATGTGGTGGTCCTGTCGGCCTTGACCGGCGAGGGCGTCGATGACCTTCAGCGCGCCGTCAGCGCCCGGCTGACCGCCGGGGCGCAGGTCCATCGGCTGCATGTGCCGCTGGCCGATGGCGCGGCGATGGCATGGCTGCACGAACATGGCGAAGTGATCGGCAGCAGGGCGGAGGGCGAGGATATGCTGGTGGATGTCCGGCTGTCCGACTCCGCGCTGGCGCGGTTCCTCAAGCGCCGGGGGAATTAGCTTTTCCTGATCGCCCTGCGCTGGCGGGAGGGCCATGTCGCGCTATCGCGGCGGCTGCAACTGCCTTTTTGCCTGCTGCCACAAACCTTCCTTCTCATCCAGGGAAAGGGCAGCGAAATTGTCGCCCGCCAGGGTCTCCATGATGCGGAAGCGCTTGTCGAACTTGCCGTTGGCGATACGCAGGGCGACCTCCGGATCGACTTTCAGATGACGGGCGAGGTTGACCACGGCGAAGAGAAGGTCGCCCACCTCCTCCTCCCGTTCCGCCTGGGAAGCGGCCGCCCGCACTTCGCCCAGTTCCTCCTCGATCTTGTCGATGACGCCGCCTAGGTCGGGCCAATCGAACCCCGTGCGGGCGGCGCGTTTCTGGAGCTTTTCGGCGCGGAGCAGGGCGGGCAACGCAATGGCGACGCCCGCCAGCGCGCTTTGATCCGGCTCCTTTTCGGCTCGCTCGGCCGCCTTGATGGCTTCCCATTGGGCGTGGCCGTCCTTGCGGTCGGTCCCTTCGCCAAAGACATGGGGGTGGCGGCGGATCATCTTTTCGGTGATGCCGTCGATGACGTCCTGAAGAGTGAAATGGCCAGCCTGTTCCGCCATGCGGCTATGGAAGGCCACTTGCAGCAGCAGGTCGCCCAATTCATCGCGCAGCGCCGCCATATCGTCGCGCTCTATGGCGTCGGCAACCTCATAGGCTTCCTCAATCGTATAGGGCGCGATGCTCGCGAAATCCTGTTCGATGTCCCAGGGACAGCCCGTTTCAGGATCGCGCAGGCGCGCCATGACATTGGCGAGCGGCATGATGTCGGCGGGGCTCGCCTTGTTGTTGAATGACATGGGAAACTCTGGATCAGTGGGTGGGATGATGATGGATAGGGCGTCGGAAGGGTGAAGGCCAGCTTTCGACCATGAATATGAAAGTCCGATAATAAGGATTATGTTAAATCACAGCTGATCCTTGCGGCCCTCAATCTTCCAATATCCGGCTATGCCGCTGCGTATCGCGCATGCGGATATAGACGATCAGCGAAATGCCGATCATTCCCGACACATAGATGTAGAACGCCTGTTCGACGTCAGCCTGCTTGAACCAGAGCGCGACGAATTCCGCCGTGCCGCCGAACAGCGTGTTGGCCAGCGCATAGGGCAAGGCCACGCCCAATGCGCGGATATGGGCCGGAAACAGCTCCGCCTTCACCACCGCGTTGATCGAAGTGTAGCCCGTCACGATCACCAGGCCGGCCATCACGAGCAGCCCCGCCACCCACGGATCCCTGGTGACGGCCAGCGTCGCGAAGATGGGATAGGTGCAGACGACGCCCATCAGGCCGAAGCCGATCATCAGCGGCTTGCGCCCGATCCGGTCGGAAAGCGCGCCGGCGATAGGTTGAAGCAGCATGAAAAGAAAGAGCGTTATCCCATTGATCTGAGACGCGGTTTCCCGGCTGAGACCGCTGGTATTGACCAGGAATTTTTGCATGTAGATGGAATAGGCATAGAAAGCGATCGTGCCGCCCGCCGTCAGCAACATCACCGTCAGCGTCTCGCGCGGGTGCCGGGTTACGAGTTCCACGAAGCCGGATCTGGGCGCGCCCTCCGCCTTGGCCACGGCAAAGCTCTGGGTTTCGGCCAGTCCGCGCCGCAACCAGAAGACGACGATCGCCAGCGCGCCGCCGATCAGGAAAGGAATGCGCCAACCCCAGGCGTCCAGTTCAGCCTCTGTGAGCATGGCCTGGAGCGCGAGCAGGACGCAGATGGCGACAAGCTGTCCGGCGATCAGCGTCACATATTGGAAGCTGGAGAAAAAGCCGCGATGGTTGCGTCCCGCCATTTCGGACAGGTAGGTGGCGCTGGCGCCATATTCGCCGCCGATCGACAGGCCCTGCATCAGGCGCGCAAGCACCAGCAGCAACGGCGCGGCGACCCCTACGCGGTCATAGGATGGCGTGACGGCGATCAGCAAAGAGCCGGCGCACATCAGCGCCACGGAGAGCGTCAGGCCGCGTTTCCGGCCGTGGCGATCGGCATAGACGCCCATCAGCCAGGCGCCGATGGGTCGCATCAGGAAACCGACCGCGAAAATGCCCGCGGCGCTCAGCAATTGAGCGGTGCGGTCTTCGCTGGGGAAGAAATGCTGGGCGAAATAGAGGGTGAAGGCCGAATAGGCATACCAGTCATACCATTCCACCAGATTGCCGGTGGAACCGCCGATGATCGCCTTCAGGCGCTGGCGCTGATCGGGTGGCGCAATCGATGATGTCATGGGGTCAGCACCATCTCTCCATTCTGCACGGACCAGCTTTTCAGCCGGGACAGCATGTTCATTCCGATCACATTGACCTCCCCGAAAGCCGGCGAAACGACGATGTCGAGGTCGCTCGCCCGGATCGGGCCGACGACGAGCGTGGCGATGGTCGAGCGCTTGACGTCGATCTTGCCGTTCGCGGTCATCATGCTGAGGCCGGGCGCGTTCAGGTCGAAATTAAGGCCCGATGTCCGGGCCGCGTTCACCGACAGGGCGGTGACGCTGGCGCCGCTGTCGATCAGAAAGCGCGTCGGGTTGCCGTTGACCATTCCCTCGACCCAATAATGGCCGTCCGGCGCGACGGGTATGCGCAGCGCCTGCCCCTCCACTCGCGCGGACGGCAAGGCCTTCTGCGCGTCATGGGTCGACGATGACGGGGCCTCGCCCCCTTCCCCATATATGCGGCTGGAAAACAGGCCGAATTTTTCGCCGGCCTTGAACAGCCCCAACAATATGGCGAAGATGACGATCCAGAGCACGGCCATGCGCAGGAGGCCGCCTGTCGGCGCCCGTCGAGCGAGCAGGGCCGATCCGACCAGGACAAGCGCCAGCACGTACCAGAGACTGGACATCGCCTGATCGCCATCCATCGCCTGCCCCCGCCCCCTATGCCGCGCCCAATTCGGCCACCAGCCCGTCATAACCCGGTTCGACGCCTTCCGGGAGTGTCCGGCACAGCGTCGCATAATCCATGCTCTGGTCCATATGGATCAATATGGCGCGGCGGGGCCGTACCGCCTGCACGGCGTCCAGGGTAAGCGCCAGATGTGCATGCGTTGGATGCGGCCTTTCCCGCAGGGCGTCGACCACCCAGATGTCCAACCCGTCGTACAGCGCCAGCATATCGGCCGTTATATCGTGGAAATCAGTGGCATATCCAATGGAATGGCTATCATGCGTGAAGCGGAATCCGGTGGAGAATATCTCGCCATGGGGCTGATCGGTGCAGGCGATGCTGATGTCCCCGATGCGCAGTCCGTCGGGCAGCGCATGGGGTTCGATCGTCGGGTGATAGCCATGGCGTCCTTCGAAGGCATAGCCGAAGCGTTCCCGGAGCAGGCGCAGGGTCTGCGGGCGCGCATAGCCGGGCACGGGCGTGCCGCGATGGTGGTAAAGCTGACGGACGTCGTCCAGGCCATGGCTATGGTCGGCATGGTCATGCGTCCACAATATGGCGTCGATCCGCACCACGTCGGCCGCCAGCAACTGGGCGCGCATGTCCGGCGACGTGTCGATGAGCAGCCGGGTCGTGGGGCTTTCGACCAGGATCGATGCGCGGGTGCGGCGGTTCTTCGGTTCCTGGGGATCGCAGGCGCCCCAGTCATTGCCGATCCGCGGAACGCCGGAGGAAGTGCCGCTGCCCAGAATGGTGAGCTTCAGGCTCATGCCGCCTTGCTGAACAATTTGCGGAAATTGGCGGAGGTCGCCTCGGCCAGTTGCTCGACGCTCTCACCCCGCAAATTCGCCAGGAAACGGGCCGTGTCGGCCACGAAAGCCGGTTCGCAAGGCCTGCCGCGATGGGGAACCGGAGCAAGGAAGGGAGAGTCTGTTTCGATGAGCAGCCTGTCCAGCGGCAGGCGAGCCGCCGTTTCCTGCAAATCCCTGGCGCTCTTGAAGGTCACGATGCCGGAAATGCTGATATGGAAACCCAGTTCCATCGCGGCATCGGCAAAGGCGCCGCTGGCGGTGAAGCAATGGATGACGCCGCCATAGGCCCCCTTCCCCATCTCATCGCGCATGATGGCGAGCGTGTCCTCCTCCGCATCGCGGGTGTGGACGATCAGCGGCAGGCCGGTTTCGCGGGACGCGGCGATATGGGCGCGGAAGCTGCGTTGCTGCCGTTCCCGGTCGCTATGGTCGTAATAATAATCCAGGCCGGTCTCGCCTATGCCGACGATGCGCGGATGGGCTGCGCGCTCGACGAGCTTCGCGGTATCGACATGCGGATGCTCGTCCGCCTCATGCGGATGGATGCCGACGGTCGCCCAGACGTCTGGTTCGCGCAACGCGGTGTCCAGCACATCGTCCCACTCGCTTTCGCGTGTGGCGATGTTGAGCATCAGGCCGACCCCGGCGCCACGCGCCCGTTCGAGCACATTCTGCTGATCCTCGACCAACCCTTTGTAATTCAAGTGGCAATGGCTGTCGATGAACATATTACGCCTCTTCGACGGGCAGTTCGAGGCGCGGGAAAAGCGGCTTGGGCGCGTTAAGGGTGAAGCCGGAAGCGCGAAGATCGGCATACCATGGGCTATTCAATCCAGCGATATTCCTAGCTTCTTGCGGAACTCCCATTTGATCCAGCAACGCTGATGCGCTTCCGGGAATGATGGGCTGGATCAGGATGGCAAGATTGCCGATAGCTGCATACAAAGTTGCAAGTACGGCTTCCATACGCACAGGATCGGTCTTTCGTAGCGTCCAGGGCGCTTGCGCATCAATATACGCGTTGCAGGCAAAAACGGCCCGCATCCAAAGCTCAATAGCGACCGAGGGTGCTAAATCGTTCATACGGATCGTCATGTTCCGATCCGTATCTTCGATAAGGGTCAGCAACTCGGCATCGACATCTTGAGAATTAGGTTCCGGCAGGCGACCTTCCAGATTCTTGGCGATGAAGCTCAGCGTCCGTTGGGCCAGATTGCCGAAGCTGTTGGCGAGGTCGCTGTTCGAACGGGCGACGATCGCCTCCGCGCTGTAGCTGCCGTCATTGCCGAAGGTGACTTCCGACAGCAGGAAATAGCGAAGCTGGTCCACGCCGAAACGCTCCGCCAGTTCCATCGGATCGGCCACATTGCCGAGCGACTTCGACATCTTCTCCCCCCGGTTGAGGAGAAAGCCATGGCCGAAGACCTGTTTGGGCAGGGGCAGCTTCGCGCTCATCAGGAAGGCCGGCCAGTAAACGGTATGAAAACGCACGATGTCCTTGCCGATGATGTGCGTGATGTCGCCCCCTTCCGACCAGTATCGGGCCATGCGTTCGGTATCGTCGGGATAGCCGCAGCCAGTGATGTAGTTGGTGAGCGCATCCACCCACACATACATGACATGGCCGTCGCTGCCCGGCACCTTCACGCCCCAGTCGAAGCTGGTGCGCGACACGCTGAGGTCGGACAGTCCTCCCTCGACGAAGCGCATGATCTCATTGCGGCGGCTGTCGGGCTGAATGAAGTCCGGCTGGTTGGCGTAGAGGTCCAGCAGCTTCTGCTGATAGGCGGACAGGCGGAAGAACCAGCTTTCCTCCACCGTCCATTCCACCGGCGTGCCCTGGGGCGAGAGCTTCTGGCCGCCCTCTCCCTCCGTCAGTTCCTTTTCATCGTAAAAGGCCTCGTCCCGGACGGAATACCAGCCTTCATAACGGCCGAGATAGAGGTCGCCATTGGCCTCCATCGCCTGCCAGATCGCCTGGCTGGCGCAATGGTGATCCGGCTCGCTGGTGCGGATGAAACGATCATAGCTGATATTCAATCCATCGTTCATAGCCTTGAAATATCCCGACATTTCATCGGCAAGCGCGCGCGGTTCCATGTCCCGGTTGCGCGCGGTCTGGGCCATTTTCAGCCCATGTTCGTCCGTGCCGGTCTGGAAGAAGACGTCGCGGCCCATCATCCGCTGGAAACGGGCGATCGCGTCGGTGGCGATCACTTCATAGGCGTGGCCGATATGCGGGCGGCCATTGGGGTAGCTGATGGCGGTCGTGATGGTATAGGGCTTGGACATGGGCCTTCCCTAGCGGGTGTTAGCCCTTGCGCAAAGCCGCTTTTCAGCGGGCGAGGGCCGCGACATGCCCGGCCAGTTCGAAAACCACCGCCCCCGGCTCGAGCGACAGGATGATGGCTCCGCCCGCAAGCTGGCGGGCGGCTTCCCAATGGTCCAGCGCCTTGCCGAGATCGCTCCCCTGCCGCTGGCGCGCCGCCGCCGCGATGAAGGCCGGTGCACGCTCCAGAAAGGCCTCGTAACGGGGCCGCGCCGCCTTGGACGCCAGCATCCTGGCCAGCATCAGCCGCTGGCGATTGCCGGGGTCGCCGTCAGCCGCGATGGCGGCCAGCGAATTTTCCATGTCCGCCATGTTGAGGCCGGCATAGCGCAATGCCTTGCCGGGAGAGCCCTCGCCTGCGCGAACCAGCGCCGTCAGTTCGTCCGGAGACAGGCTCGCGTCCGCCTGGCGCAGGATGCTGCGCATGGCATCCTCGCCCAAGCTGTCGAAGCGCAGCGTGCGGCAGCGGGAGCGGATGGTCGGCAGCAGCCGGCCGGGCGCATGGCTGACCAGCAGGAACAGCATGTCGGCCGGCGGCTCCTCCAGATTCTTGAGCAGCGCATTGGCCGCGCCGCGCTCCAGATCGTCAGCGCTGTCGATCACCACGATCCGCCGCGTGGACAGGGAAGGAGCCGACTGGATCAGGCGCTGGAGGCCCCGGACCTGATCGACCGTGATGTTGCGCGCCGTGCCGCTTTCCTTTTCCAGGCAGAAAAGATCGGCATAGTCGGGATGGGCGTCGGCCTCGAACAGGCGGCGGATCGGGTGGTCCTGCGGCACCTCCAGCCCGTCCGCCGCCATAGGCGGCCCCGCCGCCTCCGCCAGCAGGCGCAGCGCGATGGCGCGGGCGAAGCTCGCCTTGCCGATGCCGCGTGGGCCGACGAGGATCCAGCCATGGTGCAGACGGCCGCTCCGCGCCGCGCCCAGCAAAGTATGGGCCTGCTCGTCATGGCCGAGAAGTGACGTCATGGCAGCAAGTCCCGCACCGCCTCAATCAGCCGAGCCGTCACCGCCCCGGCTTCGCCCGAGGCGTCGACGGCAAGGAAGCGCGTCGGTTCCTGCGCCGCGAACCGATGGAAGGCGGTGGAGACGGCCAGGTGAAAATCCCGGTCGCGCCCGCCGATCCTGTCCGCAGCATCCCCATCGCGGGACCGTGCGCGAGCGCTCGCCTCCTCCTCCGGCAGGGTGAGGAAGAGGGTCCGGTCGGGCAGGAAACCGTCGCTGCCGATCCGGTGAAGCGCCAATATGTCCGCGTCGGTCAGCGCCCCCATGCCCTGATAGGCACGGCTGCTGTCCAGGAAACGGTCGGAGAGCACCCATGCCCCCCCCTCCAGCGCCGGGCGGATCGTCTTTTCGACATGATCGGCGCGAGCGGCGGCGAACAGCAGCGCTTCGGCCCGCGGACTCCAGCGGTCGGCGCCCCCGGTCAGCAGCAGGGCGCGAATGGCCTCCGCCCCTTGGCTGCCGCCCGGCTCGCGGGTTTCCACCACGTCCAGGCCACGCGCGCGCAGGGCGGCGGCAAGCGCCCGCAACTGGGTCGACTTGCCCGCCCCCTCCCCCCCTTCCAGGGAGATGAAGCGGCCCCGCATCTTTCCCGCGGCCGTCACCCGAAAAACGACTTCAGCCCGTTCCACAATCGGCCGAATATCCCGGCTTCGGAGACATCCTCCCCGGCGACGAGCGGCAGGATTTGCGGTGGGGTATCAGGGGTGGAGACGATCAGTTGCGCGATCCGCTGCCCCTTGGCGATGGGGGCCTTGATCGGGCCGGTATAGGCGACCTTGACCGAGATGTTGGACGACGCGGCGCGGGGCAGGGTCACGGCCATGTCCTGCGGCGCCACCAGGGGCACGCTGGTCGCGCTGCCAAGCTGCACTTCGGCGGTCTCGACCGTCTGGCCCTTCTTGAACAGCGGCTGCGCCTTCCATGCGCGGAAGCCCCAGTCCATGAAGCGCACGGATTCGGCGATCCGCTGATTGAAGCTGGTGAGGCCGGCGACGACCATGACCAGGCGGCGTCCCTCCTGCTCGGCCGATCCGGTGAAGCCGAATCCCGCCTCCTGCGTATGTCCGGTCTTGAGCCCGTCGGCCCCGGCCACCTTGCCCAATATGGGGTTGCGGTTGCCCTGTTCGATGTCCGCGCCGCCCATCGTCTTGCCCCAGGTGAAGCTGCGCGTGGCATAGAATTTCTTGTAGAGGTTCGGCGTTTCCTCGATCGTCGCTTCGGCCAGCGCCGCCAGGTCGGCGGCGGTGACATAGGTCACGCCTTCGTCCGGCCAGCCATTGCTGGTGCCGAAATTGCTGTTCTTGAGGCCCAGGCGCTTCGCCTCCTGGTTCATCAGCGCGACGAAGGCCTGCTCGGTCCCGGCGATCCCCTCCGCCAGCACGACGCAGGCGTCGTTGCCCGAAAGGGTGACGATGCCGTGCAGCAGGTTTTCCACCGACACCTGCTCGCCGGGCGACAGGAACATGGTCGAACCGGCCTGGGGGCCGTGCCATTGCTGCCAGGTTTCCGGCCGGACGGTGAATTTCTGGTCCAGTTTCAGGTCGCCCTTCTGGATCAGGCGGAAGGCGACATGGGCCGTCATCATCTTCGCCATGGAGGCCGGCGGTATCCGCGTGTCGCCACCCTTGTTGTAGAGCACCGCGCCTGACGAGAGGTCCTTCATATAGGCGATCGGCGCCTCGCTGCTATAGGGCGGCGCGGCGGCGGTCAGCGGCGCGGAGAGCAACCCGACGAACAGGAGGGCGGCGATGGACTTCTTCATGCAGGATTGCCTTCGGACTGGTGGATTCTTCGAGTGCCTAGCGCTTTCATTAGCCATGGCAGGACCAATAGCAAAGCGCTCTATTGCTTCACCGCGTCGGCGAGCAGGCCGACCGACAAGGCGTAGAAATTCGAGCAGTTATAGTCGAGGATCGCCCGGTAATTGCTGGTGAGCAGATAGGCGGTCTTGCCCGGACCATCGGGTTCCAGCAGCGTCGCCATCACCCGGTCGGCGGGCCATCCGCCCCCGCTCGGCACTATCCCCATGCGCCGCCATTCCGCCATGCTGAGCCAGCGGCTGTGCCGGTTGAACACGCGGGGGCAGCGGGCGGGGCTGGTGCGAGCGGCAAGGGCGGACCGATCAAGACCGGCGGGCACGGACACCGCGATGCCCCACGGCTGGCCGCGCCGCCATCCGGCATGGACGAAATAATTGGCAATGGAGGCCAGCGCGTCGGCCTCGCTGTTCCAGATGTCGACGCGGCCGTCGCCGTCGCCGTCCCTGCCCAGCCGCAGATAGACGCTGGGCAGGAACTGGGGATAGCCCGTCGCCCCCGCCCAACTGCCCACCAGGCGGCTGCGCGGCACGCCATTGTCCAGCATCTTGAGCGTCGCCAGCAATTCCGGTTCGAACAAGGCGCGGCGGCGCCCCTCATAGGAAAGGGTGGCGAGCGAGCGGATCAGGTCGAAATCGCCGGTATAGGCGCCATAATTGGTCTCATGGCCGTAAATGGCGACCATGATCTCCTCCGGCACGCCGGTTTCCGCCTCGATCCGCGCGAGCCTGGCGCGGTTTGCGAGATAGGTCGTGCGGCCGCGGCCGATACGCGCCGCGTCGACATGCTGGCGGCGATACGGCTCGAAATTGGGAATGGGGGCGTATGCGCCGCCGCCGGGCTGGTTCTGGTCGAGCTGGATGACGCGGGGATTGGGCGTCAGGCCCGGAAACACACTGTCCAGCGTCATGTCCCGGATGCCCATCGCCCGCGCCTTCGGGCGGAGGGATTCGAGATAGGCGCGAAAGGCGACATCCTCCTGCGCGCTGACGCTGTCCGCCGTCAGGCCGCCTGCCATCACGGCGGCGAGCCCCAGCAACAGCGACATGATCGACGAACGCATTGAAGAATCTCCTTAACCCCTTTTGTTGCACAGGGATGGCGCGGCGTGAATCCCCTTATTGGCGCGCCGCGCCATTCCGGCGATGAAACCGCGCACCCGCCATTTTACGCTTGGCAAGGCCGTCGGCTTCGCTAGAGCGGGTTTCGATCTGGTTGAATCAGATCGCCGCTCTAGATTCTGTGTTTTCCGCGATCTCTTAACCGGCGATCGGTTCCGATCGCTTGGAAATCGCTCTAGGAAGCGTGGCGACGGACAGGTGGCCGAGTGGTTTAAGGCAGCGGTCTTGAAAACCGCCGTGGGTTCACGCTCACCGTGGGTTCGAATCCCACCCTGTCCGCCATCCAATTTGATCCCCGTTAAAGCGGGACGGTTTTCTTCGTGCTAGGAAGCGGTCGACTATCATCGGAGGTGACGATGTCTGCCGATACCGACGCCCGCTACCTGTTTCGGCGTGCAAGAGAAGAAGCCGCGAAAGCCGACGCCGCGCAAAGGCGCAGCGCGTCGTCGCAGGAGATTGCCGCCCATCGCGAACTCGCGCTGCGCTACAAGGTCAGGGCCCTTGCCATGTCCTGCCCCGATCAGGTGCTTCACGATGCGATGGAGCGGGAGCCCTGATCGGCTTCATGCGCCTTGTCGACCGACCCGGCTTTCCGGAACTTTCACCGGCATCTTGAATTACGAATAAAAAAGCGCTCCCGAGCAAGGGAAAGCCGGGAGCGCGATTTGTTTGCTGTCGGGCATCCAAATCCTGGCCGGATTATCAGGCGCGGATGTCCCTGGCAATCTATCCAAAGCTAGACACGCGCTTTCCGTAACGTCAATCCCGTGATCCGGCGCCCACGGCCCCTGGGGCAAAAAGCCCAATTGAAAATCCGCAGGATATGGCGACATTTCTGCGATAGGCAGAATGGCATGACGATGAGCGACACAGACAGAATATCAGCGATGCAACCGGCAACCCAGGAGGGAGGCCGCTGGAAGCGGCTGTCGCCGATGGAGACCGGCCCGTTCGGTCGGTGCCCCCGCTGCGGCGCTGGGCATATTTTCCGCGGCTTCCTCACAGTGCGCGATCATTGCGAGATTTGCGGGCTGAACTACGACTTTGCCGATCCGGCGGATGGGCCAGCCGTGTTCGTGCAGCTATTCGCCTGCGTCCCCGGCGTGATCTTCATCATCATGCTGGAGATTTTGGCGCGTCCGGGAATTTGGGTGCATCTGGCCGTGGGTGTTCCGGTGCTGATCCTGACGACCGTGCTTCCCTTGCGTCCGATCAAGGGCTGGCTGATTGCCGCGCAATATGTGAACAAGGCGCAGGAAGCCGGGACCGCCGCATTATGGGCGAAACTGCACGATGGCCGGCCCGGCGAATAGGCGCGGGCCGGCCGATTACATGTTCCGGATGGAAGAGTCCCGGCGCGCCTAGAGCGGGTTTCGATCTGATTGGATCAGATCGAAACCCGCTCCGGATTCTTCGTTTTCCGCGATTTCTTGATCAGCGATCGGTGCCGATCGCCTGGAAATCGCTCTAGCTGAGCGCGCCGTGGCAATGCTTGTATTTCTGGCCCGAACCGCAGGGGCATGGCGCGTTGCGGCTGATGTCCAGATTGGCGAACTCTCCAGCCTGCCCGCCTGCGGGAGGACGCGGCAGGGTGGTCGTGATACCGCTGATCTGCCCGCCGTCGATGTCGCCGCTATTATCCTCGCCCGAAAAGGGGTCGATATGGGTGGTGATGAAGTCGGGCAGCACCGGCAGGTCGAATTCCGGCAGCGGTTCTTCCATGCGGAACTGGACGCGGGCGATGGAGCCGGTCACATCCTCGCGGATATTGCCCAGCATGCGCTCGAACAAAGCGAAGGCTTCCTGCTTATATTCGTTGATCGGCGTCTTCTGCGCATAGGCGCGCAGATGGACGACCTGGCGGAGCGCGTCGAGGGTCGACAGATGCTCCTTCCAGTGATGATCCAGGCTCTGGAGCAGGATCGACTTCTCGATCATATGCCAGTTTTCGGGGTCGAGTTCCTTGACCTTGTCCGCCACGGCCTCGTCGGCCAGCGCCCTCAGCCGTTCCTCGATCATCTCCGGATCGACATGATCCTCCGCCAGCCAGGCGTCGAAATCGGGCGCCAGGTTCAGCACCTCGGCCGTCCGCGCCTTCAGCCGCTCCATGTCCCACTGTTCAGGATAGGTGCCCGGCGGGCAGGACGCGCCGACCAGATCGTTGACCGTCTCATGCCGCATGTCGGTGACGACATCGTCCACCGTCTCCGCATCCATGATGTCGCTGCGCTGTTCGTAGATGACCTTGCGCTGGTCGTTCATCACGTCGTCATATTCGACGACCTGCTTGCGGATGTCGTAGTTGCGCGCCTCGACCTTCTTCTGCGCGGTCTCGATGGCCTTGCTGAGCCACTTCGAAGGCGGCAACGCCTCGCCATCCTCCAGATTGGAGCGGATCATCTTCGCGAACATCGTGTCCGGCCCGAAGATCCGCATCAGATCGTCGTCGAGGCTGAGGTAGAAGCGCGACAGGCCGGGATCGCCCTGACGGCCCGAGCGGCCGCGAAGCTGGTTGTCGATGCGGCGGCTCTCATGGCGCTCAGTCGCCAGCACGAACAGGCCCCCGGCAGCCAGCACTTCCTGCTTTTCCGCCTCGATCTCCGCCTCGATCCGGGCAATCGCCGCTTCCCGTTCCGGCCCCTCCGGCATGTCGCGCAATTCGTCCTCGACGCGCATCTCCAGATTGCCGCCCAATTTGATGTCGGTGCCGCGCCCCGCCATGTTGGTGGCGATGGTGACGGCGCCCTTGCGGCCTGCCTGCGCCACGATATGCGCTTCGCTCTCATGGAAGCGGGCGTTGAGCACCGCGTGCTTCACGCCCTCCTGGTTGAGGAATTCGGACAGCATTTCCGACTTTTCGATCGACACCGTGCCGACCAGGACCGGCTGGCCCTTTTCCTGATGCTCGCGGATGGTGCGGGCGATGCCGCGGAACTTGTCTTCCAGATTCTTGTAGAAACTGTCTTCCTCATCGACGCGCTGCACCGGCCGGTTGGTCGGGATGGTGACGACGTTCATCTTGTAGATTTCGAAGAATTCGGTCGCTTCGGTCGCGGCCGTGCCGGTCATGCCGCCCAGCTTGGGGTACATGCGGAAATAATTCTGGAAGGTGATGGAGGCCAGCGTCTGGTTCTCCGGCTCGATATTCACGCCTTCCTTGGCTTCCACCGCCTGGTGCAGGCCGTCCGACCAGCGGCGGCCGTCCATCATGCGGCCGGTGAACTCGTCGATGATGATGACCTTGCCGTCCTTGACGATATAGTCGATGTCGCGGCGGAACATGACGTTCGCCCGCAGCGCCTGATTGACGTGGTGGACGACGGCGGTGTTCTCGAAATCATAGAGGTTGGCGCCTTGCAGCAGCCCCGCCTCCTCCAGCATCCGCTCGATCTTCTCGGTCCCGTCCTCGGTCAGGGTGACGGTGCGCTGCTTTTCGTCCTTCTCATAATCGGCCTCGTCCAGCCGCTTCACGATAGCGTCGACGGCGACATACAGCTCCGACTTGTCGTCGGTCGGGCCGGAGATGATCAACGGCGTGCGCGCCTCGTCGATCAGGATCGAGTCCACCTCGTCGACGATGGCGAAGTTGAAGGGCCGCTGCACCATCGATGCGCGGTCATACTTCATGTTGTCGCGCAGATAATCGAAGCCAAGCTCGTTGTTCGTCGCATAGGTGATGTCGGCATTATACGCCTCCCGCCGCTGATCCTCCGACAGGTTCGGCACGATCACCCCGGTGGTGAGGCCCAGGAAGCGATAGACCTGCCCCATCCATTCGCAGTCGCGGCTGGCCAGATAGTCGTTCACGGTGACGACATGGACGCCCTTCCCCTCCAGCGCATTCAGATAGGTGGCGAGCGTCGCGACCAGCGTCTTGCCCTCGCCCGTGCGCATTTCCGCGATCTCGCCGCGATGAAGCACGATGCCGCCGACCATCTGCACGTCATAATGGCGCTGACCCAGAGTCCGCTTCGCCGCCTCGCGCACCGTGGCGAAGGCTTCGGGCAGCAGGTCGTCCAGCGTCTCGCCCTGCGCCAGCCGCTCGCGGAATCGCACGGTCTGCGCCGCCAGTTCCTCGTCGGTCATGGCGGAGATGGTGGGTTCGAAAGACGCGATCTGTTCGACGGTCTTGCCCAGCGACTTCACATAGCGGTCGTTGGAGGAGCCGAAAATGGACTTGGCGAGTGCGCCGAACATGCAAGTTCCTGACAAAAGGGGACGCGCACGCCTTTGGAGCGATGCACGCGGACATGCGCGGCGATTTAGGGCGCGTACGGGCGATAGTCAATCAGAGCAGCCATGTCGGCGAGGGGCGACGCGGCGCTTGCGACGGATATTCCGACGCGAGAAGGTCTTGATATTGGCGGCTCGCGACATGTTGTGCCAAAGCTCGACGAAATGAGACCCTTGACGATGATTGCCGATTCTGCCCGCAAGAAGTTGCGTGGCGCGACTTTCCTGGCGATGGCGGTTGCCGGAACCCTTCTCTGGTTCGGGATCGCCGGCCTCGCCACGCCCTTCGATCATGACGAAAGCCAATATATAGCGGGCGCCTGGTTCAGTTCGCACATGCTGATCTACCGGGATTTCCTCTATTTGCAGCCGCCTCTGCATGCCTGGCTGTTCGCCCCCCTGGCCTGGGCGTTTCCGGGAGGAATGCTGGCGGCGATGCGGCTCGTCACGGCGGCCTGCGCCGCGGTTGCGCTGATGCTGTTATATCTGGCGCAGCGCCAAGCGGGGGTATCCCGTGGCAGCGCGGTCATCGCAGCCGCCTTCATGGCCGCGACGGCCGCGTTCCAGTTCACCGCCAGCGTGACGCGGAACGACATGCTGCCGACCATGTTGGCTGCGCTGGCGATGCTGTCGACGCTGACGGCATTGAAAGCCGGGCGGCGGCGCTACTGGTTCGCGGCCGGGCTATCCTTCGGGCTAGCGATTGCCGCGAAGCTCAATTTCATTCCTCTTGGCGCGGCCGTTGGCGGCTTTGCCCTGCTTGACCATCGCCGCCACGCGTCCTGGCTGGCGCTTGGCGCCCTGGTCGGCATCGCGCCGATGCTTCTCGCTTGGATGGTGGCCCCCGCCGCCTTTTCCTATGGCGTCGTCACCTTTGCCGCGAGCGGCCCCTTCGCCTGGTATGCGGCCAACGGAGCGGGCCACGAACTGGGATGGGGAGAGAAATTCGGGGATCTGGCGAAATATCTCTGGAGAGGCCCGGCGTTGATCAGCCTGCTGGTGATCATTGCCCATGGATGGGCAAGTCGCGACCGCAGATGTCCGCCCGAAAGGCAGCTGGCCTATTGGATGATCGGCGGCGGTTTGATCGGCGTTGCATTGCCCACGCCGTCGCAGCTTCAATATGTGATGCCATTGCTCCCGCCGCTGGGTCTTGCACTCGGCCTGGTGCTCGACGATGCACGGGCATGGCGGCGGCGCGCCCGCGCGATCCTGATAGCATCGCTATGCCTTGCCGCCGTGCCGGGCATGCTGCCGACCACCCGCCATGTCATCGCCATGGCGCGTCGTGGATCGCCCGTCCTGGCCGCAAGCGACCATGCGCGCTGGGCCGGCGCGCAAGTACGCAGGCTGACGGGCGATGACGAGATCGTCAGCCTCTCTCCTCAGCAACTGGTCGACAGCGGCCTGAACATTGACCCGCGTTTCGCGCCGGGGCCTTTCGTCTACCGGACCGGGTGGACGATGCGGAGTGGGGAAGCCCGACGCATCCACGCCATGATACCGGCGATTCTGACCGATCTGGACCGCGATCCACCCGAGGCGATCCTGGTCGGTTATGAAATGGGTACGCGCAAGCTGCCCCTGCGGCCCGACGACAGCCTGATCGCCTATGCGAAGCGGCGCGCCTATCGAATGCTGGCCATGCCGGACGGTGTCGGAAAGCTCTATGTCCGCCCATCTCGCCGTTGACGGGCGGGCATATTGCGCTAAGCGACGGGCATGACCGAACGTTCGCCCCTTGCCCCCGCCTTTTTCCCCGATCTTCCGCCCATCGCGGGCGTCACGGCGCGCGTGGCGCGGGCGCGCTACAAGAATTGGGACCGCTGCGACCTCACCTATGTCGAACTGGTCGAAGGCACGGCGGTCGCGGGCGTCACGACGCAGAGCAAATGCCCCTCCCCCGAAGTCGAATGGTGCCGGGACGCGATTCCGCTGGGATCGGCGCGGGCCTTGGTGGTGAATGCCGGCAACGCCAACGCCTTCACCGGCCATCGCGGCCGCGCCGCCGTGGAGGCCATCGCCGCCAAGGTCGCCAATCATCTCGACTGCCTGCCTTCGGACATCTTCATCTCCTCGACCGGGGTGATCGGCGTTCCGCTGCCGGTGGACAAGGCCGAATCCGGGCTGGAAGCCGCCTTCACCGCCGCCCCCTGCGGCTGGGAGGATGCGGCGACGACCATCGGCACGACCGACACCTATGCCAAGGGCGCCCATGCCTCCGCCATGATCGGCGGCACGCGGGTCGAACTGGTCGGCATCATCAAGGGATCCGGCATGATCGCGCCCGACATGGCGACGATGCTGGGCTATATCTTCACCGACGCGGCCATCGATCCCAAATTGTTGCAGCAGATGCTGTCCGCCGCCAACAAGCGGACCTTCTCCTGCATCACGGTCGACAGCGACACGTCGACCAGCGACACGGTGCTGGCCTTCGCGACGGGCAAGGCGGGCAATGCGCCGCTGACCTCCATGGACGATGCCGGGGCGGACGCCTTTGCGGCGGCCTTGGGCGATCTCTGCCGCCAGCTTGCGCATCTGGTGGTGCGCGACGGCGAGGGCGCGACGAAATTCGTGGAGATCGCGGTCGAGGGCGCGGAAAGCGACGCCAGCGCCCACCGCATCGCCCTTTCCATCGCCAATTCGCCGCTGGTGAAGACCGCCATCGCGGGCGAGGACGCCAATTGGGGCCGCGTGGTCGCCGCCATCGGTAAGGCGGGCGAACCTGCCGACCGCGACAGGCTCTCCATCCGCTTCGGCACGACCCAGGTGGCGTCGGGCGGCCTGGCGGTCGAGGGATATGACGAAGCGCCGGTCGCCGCCCATCTGAAGGGGCAGGACATAGCGATTGGCGTCGACCTGGGTCTTGGCGATGGCCGGGCGACGGTTTGGACCTGCGACCTGACCCACGGCTATATCTCGATCAACGCGGATTATCGTAGCTGAGAATAGGGCGGACCCGATGCCGACGGAATTGCACGAACCAGTCGTCGCGCTGATGCGCGAAGTGGGACGGGACATCGTCATGCCGCGCTACCGGAATCTCGCCAGCCATGAGGTCAGCGAGAAGGCCGCCGACGATTTCGTCACCATCGCCGACAAGGAAAGCGAGATCCGGCTGGCCGAAGGGCTGTCCGCCATCCTGCCCGAAGCGGGCATCATCGGGGAGGAAGCCTGCGCCGCCGACCCCGCCATATTGGACCGGGCGGGCGAAGGGCTGAACTGGATCGTCGATCCCATCGACGGCACCGGCAATTTCGCGGCAGGCAAGCCGCCCTTCGGCATCATCGTCGCGCTGGCCGATGCGGGGACGATCCTGGCCGGATGGATATTGGACCCGCTGACGGGCCGCCTGTGCCATGCGATTCTGGGCGCTGGCAGCCATATCGACGGCGAGCAGGTTCATGCAAAGGAGAGCGGAGAGCCGCTGCCTGTCGCCGCCCTTGCCGTCTATTTCATGACGGAGGAGGAGCGCGCCGACGTCAGGCGCCGGTCGGACGCCATTTTCCGACTGGTGGATATTCCCCGCTGCGCGGCCGAGCAATATCCGCGCCTGGTGCTGGGGCAGAATGACATTTCGGTCTTCGCGCGCACTTTGCCCTGGGATCATGCGGCGGGAACGCTGTTCGTGAACGAAGCGGGCGGGCGGTGCCAGCGGCTGGACGGTTCGCCCTATATGGTGGGCGACCTGCGGCGCGGGCTGCTTGGGGCTTCATCCCCCCGGCTGTGGGACTTGGCGGCGGATCGGCTGTTCCGCTGAAGAAGGAAAGGGACGGACATGCTGACGATCTGGGGGCGTCTCAACTCGCATAATGTGAAGAAGGTCGCCTGGTTCGCGGGGGAGATCGGCCTGCCCTATGTCCGCCACGATGTCGGCGGCCGGTTCGGGATGAGCGCCGCCTATGTGGCGATGAACCCCAACCGGCTGATCCCCACCATCGAGGATGGCGACGTCGTGCTGTGGGAATCCAACGCGATCCTGCGCTATCTGGCCGCGCGTTACGCGCCGGAAAGCATGTGGCCCGCCGATCCGGCGGCGCGGGCGCAGGGCGACAAGTGGATGGACTGGCAGTTCAGCTTTGCCGACGCGCAGCGGGGCGCCTTTTTCAACCTGGTCCGCAGGAAGGCGGAACACCGCAATGCCGCCGCCATCGCGGATTCGGCGCGGGAATCGGGAGAGGCCATGCTGATCCTGAACCGCGCGCTGGCCGCGCAGCCCTGGCTTTCCGGGGACAGCTTCGGTGTCGCGGACGTGCCGATGGGCGTCTATGCCCACAGTTTCTTCACGCTGGCGATGAACCGACCCGACGTGCCGCATGTGCGCGCCTGGTATGACAGGCTGCGCCAAAGGCCGGCCTATGCCGAGACGGTCATGATCCCGCTGACGTAGACATCGTGCAATGACGGAGCGGCGACCCGATTGAATCGGATCGCCGCTCCGGCATGAGAAAAGCTGCTCGCGCGAAGGCGTGAGCACGGCATGGACGTGGAAGGCCTTAGAGGACGCTTTCGATCCAGCCCTTGAGGGCGCTCTTGGGCGCAGCGCCGACCTTGGTGGCGGCGGCTTCGCCATTCTTGAAGAGGATCATCGTCGGAATGCCGCGCACGCCGTAACGGCCGGGCGCATCGGGATTTTCGTCGATATTGATCTTCGCGATGACGACCTTGTCCGCCAGTTCGTCCGAAATCTCTTCCAGCGCCGGGCCGATCATCTTGCACGGGCCGCACCATTCCGCCCAGAAATCGACGAGGACGGGCTTGTCCGCGTTGATGACGTCCTGCTGGAAGCTGAGGTCGGTGACTGCCTTGGTAGCCATTTTGGGAATCTCCTTCGGTTGGCGGATATTTAGGATGGTGACGCATCCGTCTCAACGGGCGGGAGCGGCAAATTCTCCTGCGCGGGCGGAAAGCCGGGCTTGTGCCGGGCCAGCAATTCCGCCGGCAGGGCGATCAGCCGCGGCGCTGACGTGTAGAGCAGCCCGGCCTCGATCCGGCGGCCGGGGAAGATCACCTGAAGCGCGGCGGCATAGGCGGCCATCTGCCGGACATGAGCCAGCGGCACCTCCTCCACCGCGAGCGGCGATATGCGGCCGGTCTTGAAATCGACCAGTTGCACCAGATCGTCGCCGATGCGCAGCCGGTCGACGGTTCCGGCGATCACCGCCTCGCCCACGACTGCGGCGATAGGCGCCTCGGCCAGCGCGTCCGGCCCGAACAGCCCGGCATATTGCGGGTCTTCGATCACGCGCAACGCCTGTTCGATGACGTCATGCCGCCGCGCCTCATCGCCCAGCCCCTGCTGCGCCAGCCATTTGTCGGCGCGGGCGCGGCGGTCGCCGGGCGGCACATCGGCCAGCCGCTCGAACAGCCGGTGCAGCCAACGCCCCCGCTCGGCCGCATCGCGCATCGCAGGGGTTGGCGGCGGATAGGGCACATCGTCCTCCACGGCGGCGGAGGGAGCCAGCGGGCGCGGCGGGCGCGCTTCTGCGGGAGCGGGCTTGCGAAGCCAGACAGGCTCGTCGTGATCAGCGCCGTTTTCGGCAACGTCCGCATCCGCGGCCTTCGGGGGAAGCGTCTCATGGCCACGCCAACGGCGCCGCGCGCCCCAGAGCGGATCGGCCTCCCACTCCGCATCGAGGGAGATCAGCGCCCCCTCGACAGCGGCATACCAGCTCTCCGGCTTGACCTCCCCCTTGGCCCTGGGACCGAGCGATCCGGTCACGACCAGTTTTTCCTCCGCCCGCGTCAGCGCGACATAGAGCAGGCGCCAATGTTCGGCCCGTTCGACGGCGCTCGCTTCCTCCGCCACCCGTCCGATCTCCCCATGCCGTTCCCCCTTGCGCGGCGCGATGATCGGCAGGCCGTTCCACTCCAGCGAGCCGGCGCGGTTGCCCGCGTCCGGATCGAGACAGGCGTCGGCAAGGATGACGATGGGCGCCTGCAATCCCTTCGCGCCATGCACGGTCAGCAGGCGGAGCGAGTCGCCCTGCGCGGCGGCGTCGCGCACGATCTCCACCTCCCCCCGGTCGAACCAGTCGATGAACCGCTGGAGCGAGGGATAATCGTCATTCTCGAAGTCGAGCGCGGCGTTGAGCAATTCCTCGATGGGATCGGCGGCCTCGGCTCCCAGCCGCTCGACCAGGCGGCGGCGGCCATCCATCGGCCCGGACAATATGGCTTCCAGATAGCGATAGGGCGTGGTGAAATCCGCCTGCCCCAGCAACCCCCGCAACGGCTCCAGCAGCGCGCCGTCCAGCGTCTGCGTCAGATGCTGCCACAGCCCGACGCGGCGGCCGATCAGGCGATCCATCAACTCGTCCTGCGTCCACCCGATCAGCGGCGACACCAGCAAAGCGGCCAGGTTCAGATCATCCTCCGGCTGCACGGCGAAGCGCAGCGCCGCCAGCAGATCGCGCACCGCCAGCGGCGCATTCAGGCGCAGCCGGTCGATCCCCGCCACCGCCACCTTCTCCTCATAAAGCCGCGCCACGATCAGCCGCGCCAGTTCGCTGCGGCGGCGCACCAGGATCATGATGTCGCCCGCCGTCACCGGGCGGCCCCGGCTTTCCAGCATCAGTCCGTCATCGATCCACTGCCTGATCTGCCGCGCGATGGTCTGCGCCAGCACCCGCTCCTGATCGGCGGCCCAATCCTCCTCCCCCTCGGCCTCTTCGGCGAAGCCCGCGATCACCGGCTTCCACAGCAGCACTTCGCCCGGAAAGCGGTTCGCGCTGACATGCCGGACTTCGCCCGCCTCCAGCCCTAAACGCTCGGCGCTCAGCGTCTTTATGGTGCGGTCGACCACATCCAGCACGGCGGGCGTGGAGCGGAAGCTGTGCTGGAGCGAGAGGTCATGGAACATCTGGCTCGCATCCTCCGCATGACGCTGGAAGACGATCTGCGCGGCGCGGAAGGCTTCGGGGCTGGTGCCCTGAAATCCGAAGATCGCCTGCTTGAAGTCGCCGACCGTGAACAGGGTGCGGACCCTGTCGCCCTTGGCTCCCTCGCCAGCGAAGAATTCCGCCGCAAGCGCGCCGACGATCTGCCATTGGCTGACATTGGTGTCCTGCGCCTCGTCCACCAAAATATGGTCGATCCGCTGGTCGAGCTTGTAGCGAATCCAGTCGGCGATGCCGGGCTGGGACAGAAGCTGGGCGGTGTTGGCGATCAGGTCGTCGAAATCGACCGCGCCTGCAAGTCGCTTCGCCTCCGCATAGGCGCGGGCATAGGCGCGCCCCGCATGCAATGCCCTGGCGAGCAGGGCGGCATAGGCGGTCCGAACCCGAAGGCCCAGCAGTTCGGAACAGCATTCGTGCATCCGTGCGATGGCGTCGCCATATCCGTCCACCGAAGGCGCCCAGCCCTTGCCGGTCGAAATCAGTTCGCCGTCCGCCTTCGCCCATACCGCATGGAGATCGAACAGCGCAGCCGCCCTCCCCGCCGGATCGAGAGTCCGCCAGCGCGCTATCCGGTCGCAGCGTTCCAGCGCCCGTCCCGTGCCCCAATCCGCATTGGCCTGCGCGATCCAGACGAGCGTGCGCATGTCGAACGACTCGTCCCCGCACTGCTCCGCGATATGCGCGTCGATGTCGCCTTCCGGCAGCCCCAGTTCCCCCAGCAGCCAGGGGGCGATATCCCCAGGCAAGGCTTCCAGCGCATCCAGCCGGGCGGCGCAGCGCAGCAGGAAATTCTCGGCCCCGCCCTCCCCCATGCGCAGGCTCAGCGCCTGCAAGGCATCCATCAGGGCCTTATCGTCCTGCTCCTGCGCGACCACCACCATGTCGGCCAGCGTCTGGCGCGCCAGCGTCGCCTGCTCGCGCTGGTCGAGCGGGCGGAAACCGGGCGGCAGGTCCGCCTCCAACGGAAAGGCCGTCAGCAATTGCTGGCAAAAGCCATGGATCGTCTGGATGCGCAGCCCGCCGCCGGTCGATTCCAGCACCTCGGCGAAAAGGCGGCGGGCGCGGTCCCGGGCTTCCGGGCCGGACTCCTCGCCCAGCGCCTCCAGATCGTGGAAAAGGTCCGCCTCGTCCATCAGCACCCAGGCGGCGAGCCGGTCATGGACGCGATCCGCCATTTCCGCCGCGCCCGCCTTGGTGAAGGTGAGGCACAGGATATTTTCCGGCCGCACGCCCTGAAGCAGCAGGCGGAAGACGCGGGCGGTCAGCACATGGGTCTTGCCCGTGCCCGCTGAGGCCGACAACCACACATGGGCGTCGGGCGCGGCCGCCTGCGCCTGAGCGCCCGCCAGCGGTTGCAGGGCCTTCGCCTTTTTAGCCATCGTCCCGGCCATACCATTCCTCCAGCCGCATGAGCTGGTCATAATCGCCATAATTGGCGACTTCCGGGTTCACCTGCGCGTCGAAGGGCGCCTGTCCGGTAAGCCAGGCGGCGGCAACATCCTCGAACTGCGAATAGACCTGGGACGTGAAGTCGGCGGTGACGATCTTGTCCCGCTTGCCCAGGGGATCGACCGGGCTTTCGCGATAGCCAAAGGAATCGCCCTTCTTGGCGAGCGACCAATATTCGAAGCCGCCCGCGACCGGGGCCGGATGGGTGCCCGGAAAGCCGTCATGCTCCGCGATCAGCCCCAGCAGGCCGAGTTGCAGCGCATAGCCCGCCTTGACCTGGCGCGCGCTGGGCGGCTTGCCGGTCTTATAGTCGACGATGCCCAGCTTCCCGTCCGGCAGCAGGTCGATGCGGTCCGCCTTGCCGGTCAGCGTCACCCCGGCGATCTCCGCCCGGCCTTCGATCTCCACGGCGAGGATCTTGCGCCCCGCCGCAAGGTCGCTCGCCACCTCGGCGGCGATCCAGCGGATGGCCTCGATCAGGCGCGGCTGCCAGAGCGCCTTCAGCAGCGGATGCACGTCGGGCCGGTCGAACATCGCCCGCGCCCGCGCCTCCAGATCGGCGAGGTCGCCGCTGCCCGCCTCCGCCCATTGTTGCAGGATTTCATGCACCGCCGTGCCGCGCCAGGCCGGTCCCGCATCGGCATCCACCGGATCGAGCCGCGCCAGACGCAGGATGCGCTTGGCGTAGAAGGCATAGGGGTCGGCCTTCAACCGGTCGACATCGGTGACGGGAATGACCTTCGGCCGCACCGACAGCGGCGGCACCGGCGCGGGCCGGCTGGCGGGCCTGTGCTCCGCCGCAAGATCGATCGCCTGCGCCAGCGCGGCATAGCGGTCGGCGATCTTCCATTGCGGCCCGGCCATCGCCTTCAACCGCAGCCAGAAGCGCGATGCGACCGCCGGACCGCCCGATCCCCGCCGCGCCCGCGTGATCAGGATTTGCGGTGCGCCCAACGCACTCGCGAAATCATGGGCGGCAAGGCCGATGCGGCTTTCCAGCCCCGGCAGGCCGATCTCCCGCCGGATGCGCGGCGCCAGCCAGGGATCGGGCGCGGGCAGCCCCGGCCATGTGCCCTCATTGAGCCCGCCCAGGATCATGAGGTCCGTCTGCACCAGCCGCGCTTCGATGAGGCCCAGAATGGCGATGCGCGGATGCCCGCCCTGCGGCGGACGGACGGACACGCCGCCCAGAAGATGGTCGAACAGGGCAGGCAGGGCGCGAATGTCGGCCTGACGCGGCCCTTCGCTGGCGGCCTCCTCCATCTCGGCGAAGAGGTCGGCGGCGGCATGGCCCTGATGCCCGGCCCAGACCGCATCATGCGACAGGCGACCGGCATGTTCGCGAATGGCCGCCAATTGCGCCGCAAGGCCGGGGGCGGCCAGAAAGGCCTGCTCCAACGGTTGCAGCAGGGCGCGGGCCTCCGCCCACCAGAGCCGGGTGCGCCCGCGCAGGACGCGCTGCCGGTCTTCGCCGTCCCGCTCCGCCAGCAACAGATCGATCCCATGGATGCCCGCCTGCGGCCGTGGCCCGCGCAGCAGCAGGTCCAGCCCGCGCACTCCCTCCAGCCAGCCAAGCCGTTCTTCCCCCCGCATGACCAGCGGATGCTTGAGCAGGGTCAGCAGCGCAACCGGCGCGAACCGTTCCGCCAGAGCCTCCGCCATGGCGATCAGCAGGGTTCCGGGCGGCAGGCGCGACAGCGGCAGGCCTGCGGAATCGTCGGCCTCTATGCCCCAGCGCCGCAGATGCGCGGACACGCGGGTCGCCAATTGCCGGTCCGGCGTCACCAGCGCGGCGGTGCGCCCTGGCGTCTCGACAGCTTCGCGCAGGGCGATGGCGATGGCCTGCGCTTCCTCTCCGGGCGTCGCGACCTCCAGCGCCTCCACCCCGGCCAGCGAGCGGTCGGCGGTCTTCAGGTCGCGCCAACGGCTGGTCAGCCGAGGCGGCAGCATGGCGTTGGAGATGTTGCGCCCCCGAACGGCGCGGGCGTCATGCTCGCTGCCCCAACGCCAGAGCGCCACATCGTCGCGGGTGGCGCTCATCCGGTCGAGCAGCCGCTTCAGCGCATATTGCGGATGGGTTTCATGCCCGGCGGGCGCCCGGCCGGTCAGCGGATCGGCGTCGAAGGGACCGATGGCGTCCCACGCATCCCTGTCCATCTCCTGATCCAGACCGGCAAAGACGACCGCCCCTCTGGGCATCAGCGCGATCCGGCGCAACAATCCGGCAATCGCCGGGGCGGTGGTAGACATGCCCGCCGCAATCACGAAGCCCTCCGGCGGCGCCTTCGCCCAGCGCGCCGCCACCCGTTCCAGCAGCCGGTTGCGCCGGTCCGCCAGGTCGATGCAGCCGAGCCGCGCCAGTTCCTGCGGCCATTGCGCCAGCAATATGCCGAACAGCTTGAGCGACGTCTGCCAATGCCGCGACAATTCGTCCGACAGGGTGAGGTCGGCCAGCGCGGCGACGGAAAGCCGCTCGACCTGAATCTGGTCCAGCACCGCGCCAAGCGCCTGGGCGAGCTTCAACGCCTGCCCCGCGTCCACCGGATGCGCGGACGCCTGCTGCACCATCCGCGCCAGGATCATCTGGCGGCGCATCGGCGCTATGGCGGGGGGGATGGAGTCGTCCTCCCCCAAGGGATCGAGCGCGCCGCCCACCTGTTCGCCCAGATCGGGATCGCCCAGCGCGACAAGGCGCGGCAGCAGCAGCCCACCCCCGGATTTCCGCACGAAAGCATCGCTGACCGACCGGATGGCGCGATTGTTGGGCAACAGGATCATGCCCTGCGCCAGCCGCATCGGGTCGTCGCCATGTTGTGCCAGGACGCCTGTCACCAGCGCATCGGAAAAGGCGCGATGCGCGGGAATGTTGAACAAAGCCGGGCGGGTGCGATCACCCATGGGCCAGCATCGTCTCCACTACTGGAATGGCCTGCGGCGTGCCGACGTCGAACCACAGTCCCTGATGCGATACGCCATAGAGACGCCCCGCCTCTATCGCCCGGTTCCAGAATACGTTGGTGGAAAAGACGTCCGACGGCGGATCGACCAGCAGGCTGGGCGACATGATCTGCACGCCGGTGAAGACGAAGGGCGCGACATGGGCGGTCCTGCGCCGCGTCAGGCGGCCGTTCGCGTCCATGTGGAAATCGCCCGGCCCGCGGTGGCAATGGGCGCGGGCAAGCGGCACCAGCAGCAGCAGCGCATCCATCCGCTCCGGATTCCAGAGCTTCCGCATCATGCCCAGCGTCTCTTGCGGCCCGTCGATCCACAGATTGTCGCTATTGGCGCAGAAGAAGGGCGCGTCGCCCAACTGCTCCTTTGCATGGATCAGCCCGCCGCCGGTCTCCAGCAATTTCCCGCGCTCGTCGGAAATGGCGATCCGCATGCCATTATGGTGCGCGGCCAGATGCGCCTCGACCGTATCGGCCAGATAATGGACATTGACCACCACCTTCCGGATGCCGCCCGCCGCCAGCCGGTCCAGCGCATGGTCCATCAGCGGCTTGCCCGCCACCTTGACCAGCGGCTTGGGGCGGGTCGCCGTCAGCGGCCGCATGCGCTTGCCCAGTCCGGCCGCCATCAGCATCGCCGTGTCGATCATGCGGGGGCATAGTCCTCTAGAGCATGGTGGCGCTTGTCGGCCGGGATATTGGCCGCGAACCACGCCGCCACGGGCGCCAGCGCCGGATGGGCGAGGTCACGCTCCAGCAAGTCCCACATGCGCGGCAGGAAGCTCAGGTAACGCGGCTTGCCGTCGCGCTTCCAGAGGCGGGTGAAGATGCCGATGATCTTCGCGTTGCGCTGCGCACCCAGCACGGCATAGGCCGCGTCGAAATCGGCGGGCGGGTCGGCGACGGCGCGATAATGAGCGAGCATCGCCGCCTCCAGCGCGGGGGACACGTCGCGCCGGGCATCCTGCAACAGCGAAACGAGGTCATAGGCCGGATGCCCCGCCAGCGCGTCCTGAAAGTCGAGCAGGCCCAGCCCATGCGATTCCGCCCGGTCGATCAGCATGATATTTTCCGCATGATAATCGCGCAGCACCGTGACGACGGGGCTGGCCGATCGCTCCACGACCGGCAGCACCGCATCCCATGCCGCGACATAGCCCGGCTCATCCACCGGCAGGCCGATGGCGGGGCAATACCATTCCGTCAGCAATCCCGCTTCCCGCTGATAGACGGCACGGTCATAGGGCGGCACATCGGCGGGAGGCAGGCGATGCAGGGCGGCCAGCAGGTCGACGGCGCGGCGATATACGTCGCTTTCAGCCTCCGGCGCGTCCTCGACATGTTCCTTGACGCGCAGGTCGCCGAAATCCTCGATCAGGACCAGCCCTTCGTCCAGATCCTGCGCCAATATCCGGGGCGCGGCAAAGCCCTTCTCCGTCAGATGCCGGGCAATGGCGATGAAGGGGCGCGGGTCTTCATGCGGCGGCGGCGCATCCATCAGCACCGCCCGGCGGGCGCCGTCGATCACCCGGAAATAGCGGCGGAAGGACGCATCCCCGGCCAGCGGCACGATGGCGGCATGCTCCCACCCCGCTTGCGCGAGAAAGGCGGGAGCGGCGGCGGGCGGGATCATATCTGTGACCATCGCTCCGTCCAAGCGCCCGGCACGTCCGCTGTCAAGCGCCGTGCGCCGCCGGGTTCGATCGCGATGTGGAAGCGCAGGGCATCGGGCCACGCCTGCTCGCCCAGCCGGTCGGGCCATTCGACGATCAGCAGGCTGTCCATCAGATATTCGTCCAGCGCCAGTTCCTCGGCCTCCTCCGGCCCGTCGAGCCGGTAGAGGTCGACATGAGCGACCGGCAGGCTGACTTCCGGAATGTCATAGGGCTGGACGATGGCGAAGCTGGGGCTGGGCGCTTCCCCCTCCAGCCCCAATCCTTCCAACAGGCCCCGTGCCAGCGTCGTCTTGCCCGCGCCCAGCCCGCCCTCCAGCGCGATGACGTCGCCGATGCGGACGAAAGCGGCCAGCCGACGCCCGAACGCCAGCATCTCCCCCTCGCCGGTCAGGACGATCTCGCTCTCAGCCACGGGGCAGCTCGATCACGACCATGGTGCCCTGCCCCGGCTCAGAAACCAGTTGCAGCGTCCCGCCATGAGCCTGCGCCAACTGCCGGGCCAGCGGCAGGCCGATCCCCGCCTTGCCGCCGTTGCGTGCCTGCTCCGTCCGGGAGGATGCATCGAAGATCGTCGCCTGCCGCTTGGCGTCGATGCCCGGCCCATTGTCCGACACGACGAGCCGGGCGTTGTCCGTCGTCCCGTCGCCATGCAGCAGCACTCGCCCGCCCCGGCTGCAATAGCGCACCGCATTTTCCAGCAGATGGTCCAGCGCCTGCCCGATCCGCCGCTTGTCCCCCTGTATCGTGCCCAGGCTGGCCTGGAGCGACAGGGCAAGGTCGATCCCCTTGGCGGTGGCGTCGCCCTTTATTCGCGCCACGGCGTCGCGGGCCTCCACCGCCAGGTCCACCGGAGCCTTTTCGATGGGCAGCATGCCCGCCTCGCCCTGGGTCAGGTCCAGCACATTGTCGATCAGCATGGAAAGCCGGTTGGTGCTCTGCAGGATGCCGTCGACATATTCTTTCGCGGATGCGCTGAGTTCCCCCGCATATCCCGCGCTCATCATCTCGGCGAAACCGGCGATGGTGGTCAGCGGCGTGCGCAGTTCATAGCTCATATTGGTGACGAAGGCGGTCTTCACCTTGTCCGCCTGCTCCAGCGCGTCGTTGCGGTCGCGCAGCACCTGCTCCACGCGGCGGCTGTCGGTGACGTCCAGCATGGTGAACAGCGCATTGCCGTCCGGCAGCGGGATCGCGGCGAATTCGAAGATGCGCCCGTCCGCGAAGCCGACATGGCCGACGCGCTGCTTGCGCTCCACCGTGGCGGCGCGCACCAGTTCGCGGACGAGATTGCCCTGCTGCGGCTTGGCCAGCCGCGATTGGACCGTCCGCATCAGTTCGTCGATGCGCGGATGCTGGGCCAGCAGATCCTCCGAAACGTCCCAGATCGTCCGGAAACGGCTGTTCCACAGGTGCAGGCGACCGTCCGAGGAAAAGACGCCGATCGATTCGAACAGATTGTCGAACGTCGCTGTGCGGACGCGGAGCAGCGTGTCGCGGGCGCTCGACAACTGGACCTGCTCGGTCCGATCCTCGAAGATCAGCAGCAGGCCCCCGTCAGGCAAAGGCTGTGCATAGACGCGCAAATGGGTGCCGTCGGCCAGCAGCCAATTCTCCTCGCGCGGATCGGGCGAGAGGAACCAGTCGCGCCGCTCCGCCCGCCATGCCGGAAAATCGCGATTTTCCGGCAGCCGCCGCGCCTCGCGCATCTGGTCCAGCACCCGTTCGAACGGCGGATTGTCGGCCAATCGCTCCTGATCCAGCCCGAACAGGCTCATGAAGGGCTGGTTCCAGAAGCGCAGCGCCCGGTCGGACCCGAAACGCGCCACGCCCGCGGACAGGCGGTCCAGCAGGTCGCGCTGCGCCGCCTCCAGCCGCCGATGCTCGACGCGGGCCTGTTCCAGTTCATTCTGGTCCAGGGCGAAACCGGCCACCCCCGCCGCGCCCAGCGGAACATCGACCACGCGGATGGTCCGCCTTTCGCCGTCGATGGTCGCGGGAACCATGCGCTCGACAGGCGTGCCGTCGGCAAGGGTCTGGGCGGCGGCGGCCTGCGGCGTCAGTCCGCCGACCGTCTCGACCAGTTCGGTGCCGTTGGCGATGACCTCGCGGGCGTTCTCTCCATCCACCGCCCGGACATAGGCCGTGTTGACCAGGCTGAGCCGCATGTCCGCCGTGCGATGCCACATGGGAAAGGGCGCCGCCTCCACCAGGCCCGCCAGCGCCTCCAGGGCTTCCCGAAGCTGCTCCACCCGGCCCTTGAGGGTCTGGATTTCCGACTGGCTGTCGGTCGCGTCGAAGATCCAGAGGACGACCCCGCCGCTTTCGGCCAGCACCGGCCCGGCCGGCGCGCCGCGGACCAGCAGCAACCGCGACGAATCGACGCCCCGCACCGGCAGCGCGAAACTGCGCCCTGCGCGCTGGGCGGCCGCGATCTCCTGCGCCAGCGCGGCCGCGTCATCGGGTTCCAGGCCGCCGTCCGGCGCGGTCAGTTCGGACACGAAGGCCGGCACCCGCTCCTTGCCCAGCCATTTGGCGAGCCGGTCGGCCGCTTCCAGCCGTCCGTCGGAATGGATTACGATGGGCGCGGCGGGCGCGGAGGCGATCAGGGCGGACAGCCGGTCCAGCTTTCCCTGCGCCTGCATGCCTTCGCGGCGCCGGCGCTGGCCGCTCGACAGGGCCCAGATCGCCGCGCCCAGCCACAAGGCCAGCACGACGCCCAGGATCACGGCAGCAAGAGGGGTCAACGCCATTAAACCTGCTTCGCCCTCATTGCCGAATGTCTGCCCCCGTCGCTGGTCCAGAGGGGACTAACCCAAGTCAGATGCAGCGTGAAGCACCGAGATGGAAAGAATCATGCTTTGCCGCGAATTCGCCCTTCGGGCATCGGGCAATAATTCGGAATTATTCGCGCTGAGAAGGACTGAGCCCTTCGATGGGCTCAGGAACAGCGTGCATTTGATTGAACACGGTGTGTCGCAGGCGGCGTGGACAAATGCGGATGTCGGGAAATGGCCAATAGCGGACATTCCCCACCGTCACCCCGGACTTGATCCGGGGTCCCGCTTTTGCCTCTACACCGCGCCCAGCCCAAGGCAGCGGGACCCCGGATCAAGTCCGGGGTGACGAATAGGGGGGAGGGGTGACGAATAGGGGAATGGCCGCTTTCCACCCAAAATCGCTCAGTCCGGGTCTTGAATTTGTCCACGCCGTCTTAGGGATAAGGCCGCATGGGTGGGTGCATCGGCGGAATATGCCGCCGGAATATCCGCATCGCGGAACAGGCCCATGAATGAGGCGCCCATCACCAAAAAAAAGGCCGATCCCAGAAGGACCGGCCTGAAAGTTTTAGGAGAGGATGCCTGAAAGGCCTTTTCTATGTGCAGTGCAGCACGTCATTTTGCAATTGCGAAAAACACGCCACCCATTGCAATGTTTGCAATTCGTTGGCGGTTTTCGCGCCGCATCGCTGGAATCAGCGCGTCAGCTTCTTGTAGGCGAGCCGCGTGGGACGATCCGCCGCATCGCCCAGGCGACGCCGCTTATCCTCCTCATACATGGCGAAATTGCCCTCGAACCATTCGACATGGCTGTCGCCTTCGAAGGCCAGGATATGCGTCGCCAGCCGGTCGAGGAAGAAGCGGTCGTGGCTGATCACCACGGCGCAGCCCGCGAAATTCTCGATCGCCTCTTCCAGCGCCGCCAGCGTTTCGACGTCCAGATCGTTGGTCGGTTCGTCGAGCAGCAGGACGTTGCCGCCCTTCTTCAGCATCTTGGCGATGTGGACGCGGTTGCGCTCGCCGCCCGACAGCTTGCCGACATTCTTCTGCTGGTCCTGCCCCTTGAAGTTGAAGGCGCCGACATAGGCGCGCGTCGACATGTCGTGCCCGTTGACCTTCACATAATCCAGGCCATCCGAAACCTCTTCCCAGACATTCTTCGACGGGTCGAGATGATCGCGGCTCTGGTCGACATAGCCCAGGCGCACGGTCGAACCGATGTCGATCTCGCCCGAATCGGGCTGTTCCTGCCCGGTAATGATCTTGAACAGGGTGGACTTGCCCGCGCCGTTCGGCCCGATGACGCCGACGATGCCGCCCGGCGGCAGCATGAAAGAGAGGTTTTCAAACAGCAGCTTGTCGCCATAGGCCTTCGAGATATTCTTCGCCTCGATCACCTTGCCGCCCAGGCGCTCAGGCACCTGGATGACGATCTGCGCCTTGCCCGGCGTGCGACTTTCCTGGCTGGCGACCAGTTCCTCGAACTTCTTGATGCGCGCCTTGGACTTGGTCTGGCGGCCCTTGGTGCCTGCCCTGATCCATTCCAGCTCGTCGTTGATCGCCTTCTGGCGGCCGGTCGCCTCGCGGTCTTCCTGCTCCAGGCGCTTGGCCTTCTTCTCCAGATAGGTGGAGTAGTTACCCTCATAGGGGAAATATTTGCCCCGATCGAGTTCCAGGATCCAACCGACCACATTGTCCAGGAAGTAGCGGTCGTGGGTGATCATCAGCACCGCGCCCGCATATTCCTTCAGGTGGTTTTCCAGCCACTCGACGCTCTCTGCATCCAGATGGTTGGTCGGTTCATCGAGCAGCAATATGTCCGGCTTCTGGATCAGCAGGCGCGTGAGCGCGATGCGGCGCTTCTCACCGCCCGACAGGCTGTCCACCGGCCAGTCCGAAGGCGGGCAGCGCAGCGCCTCCATCGCAATTTCAAGCTGGTTGTCGAGCGTCCAGCCGTCCACGGCGTCGATCTGCTCCTGCAGCGTGCCCATTTCCTCCATGAGTGCGTCGAAATCGACGTCCTCCGGCGGGTCGGCCAGCTCCAAGCTGATCTCGTTGAAGCGGTCCAGCTTGTCCGCAATCTCCCGCGCGCCGTCCTTGACGTTCTCCAGAACCGTCTTGTTCGGGTCCAGTTGCGGCTCCTGCGGCAGATAGCCGACCGTGATATTCTCGCCCGGCCATGCCTCCCCGCTATAATCGGTATCGATGCCGGCCATGATCTTCATCAGGGTCGACTTGCCCGCGCCGTTGGGGCCGACGATGCCGATCTTCGCCCCGCGATAGAATTGCAGGTTGATCTGGTTGAGCACCGGCTTGGCGGCGCCGGGAAAGCTCTTGGTCATGCTCTTCATGACGAAGGCGTATTGGGACGAGGCGGACATGGCTTGAAGCTGCTCCGAAAGGACAATCGTTGGAAATCGGCGCCGGGTTAGCGGAGGCGGAACGCGTTGGCAAATGGGGGATGCCCCGCTAAGCCTTCATCCATGCAGAAAATCCGACCGGGCACGCTTGCCGCCCTCCTCCTCGGCAGCATCCTCACCCCCTCCCCCCTCCTGGCCGCGTCCAGCATCGATGCGATTCGCGCCGCCGCCCTGACGGACACGGTTGCGATGGACTTCACCGAAGGCCTCACCACCGAAGTCGGCCCCCGCCCCGCCGGCACCCCGCAGGAGGCCCGCGCCCGCGACTGGACAGTGGCGAAGCTGAAAAGCCTGGGCTTCTCCAACGTCCGCGCCGAACCTTACACCATGGCCGTCTGGCTGCGCGGCCATGACGAAGCCCGCGTGATCGCGCCCTTCCCGCAAAATCTGGTCCTCGCCGCGCTGGGCAACAGCGCATCCACCCCGGACAAGGGAATAGAGGGGGAGGTCGCCTATTTCCCCACGCTGGCCGATCTGGAGGCCGCGCCCGAAGGCAGCCTGAAGGGCAGGATCGCCTTCGTCAGCCATTCGATGCATGCGACCCAGGACGGCAGTTCCTACGGCTATTTCGGCGCGACCCGCCGCCAGGGGCCAAGCATCGCGTCGAAAAAGGGCGCCATCGCCATATTGATCCGTTCCATCGGCACCGACAACCACCGCCAGCCCCATACGGGCGTTCAGATGTGGGCCGATGGCGTGAAGCCCATTCCCGCCGCCGCGCTCAGCGTGCCGGACGCCGAACAGCTTGCCCGCATGGTCTCGCGGGGACAGCCCGTGCGGCTGCACCTGACGCTCACCTCCAAAATGCTGAAGGACCAGCCGTCGGGCAACGTCATCGCCGAAATCCCCGGCCGCGATCCCAAGGCGGGCGTCGTCGTCGCCGCATGCCATCTCGATAGCTGGGATCAGGGCACGGGCGCGATAGACGATGGCGCGGGCTGCGGCATCGTGGCCGCCGCGGCGCTCCAGGCCGCCAAGGCCGGGCCGCTACGCCGCACCATCCGTCTGCTGATGGCCGGTGCGGAGGAGGTCGGCGGCAATGGCGGCCGCGCCTATTTCGACGCCCATGGCAAGGAAGCGCATGCCATGGCGATGGAATCGGATTTCGGGGCCGACCGCGTCTGGCGCGTGGATTTCAGGCTGCCGCAGGGCCATGACGCGCTCGCCCGCCGGGTCGCGGCCGGGCTGGCTCCGCTCGGCATCGGCGCCAGCCGCCTGCCCGCCGGCGGGGGTTCCGACATAGAGCCGCTGGTGAAGGCGGGCGTCCCTGTGGTCGATCTCCAGCAGGACGGCACCCGCTATTTCGACATTCATCACACGCCGGACGACACGCTGGACAAGATCGACCCGGCACAGCTTCGGCAGAATGTCGCCGCCTGGGCGGTTGCGCTTTTCGAAATCGCGAATGCGCCGGAATCGTTAGGCGTTAACTGAACTTTTATTGTAGACAACTGCTTGTCGCGTGATTCTGTCGCTTCACCGACGCAGAAAAGCATTGATTTGTGCAGCGCACACGTTAATGCGGGTCGCTCGCGTAAGTCACGATTTTGGCGTGGCAACGCGGCAAAATGCTATGGGAGCCGTACACAATGAAGAAGATCGCTGTTGTTTTCGCTTCGGCCGGCCTGATGGCCCTCGCCGCTTGCGGTGAGAAGCCGGCCAACGAGACCGCGAACGCTTCGAACGCTGTTGTTGAGAACGTTGTCGAAAACGCCACCAACGCTGCCGACAACGCCGCGAACGCTGCCGACAACGCCGCCAACGCTGCGAACGTCGCTGGCAACGCCGCGAACGCCGAATAATCTTCGCTTCAGCGGGATTTTCGAAAGGGCGGATCGTCTTCGTACGATCCGCCCTTTTTCCATGCGGTGAACGGCGGAGGAAACAAAAGCGCGATTGACGCGCCGGTTGCTTCACCGCTAAGGCCCGCGAGCGCCGGGGAGTAGCGCAGTCTGGTAGCGCGCCTGCTTTGGGAGCAGGATGTCGCAGGTTCGAATCCTGTCTCCCCGACCACCCACCCTTCTCTTGGGTTTTCCGGAATGCTCAAGATGCGGAAAAATCCGCGATACGGCGCGGTTTTCACTTGCCATGGCTTCTCACTGCTTGCCATCTAAGCACATGGCACGGGGAGTCATCCAAGGGGCATCAAATCGCGGCGCGGGAGTCATCGCGTGCTGACCGATGCGAAATGCCGCACGGCCAAGGCCGCCGAATCCGACTACAAGATGACCGACGCGCTGGGTCTGCATCTGTATGTGACGAAGGCCGGCTACAAGAGCTGGCGATTGTCGTACAGCTTCCACGGAAAGAAGAAGCGGATAGTCTTCGGACCCTATCCCGAGATCTCGCTTCGCGAAGCCAGGGACATGCGGGACGAAGCGCGCCGCCTGATCGTGCGGGGCATAGATCCGGCCGTCGACCGCCAACAGAGGAAAGCCGCGGCGCTAGCAGCGACGGAAACGACTGTCGAGATCGTCGGGCGCGCCTGGTACCACGAGCGATCGGCCATGTGGAGCAAATCGCACTCCGATCGGACGCTCAACATGTTGGAGCGGGAGGTGTTCAAGCCGATCGGCAAACTGCCGATCACGGCCGTCACGCGCCCGATGATCGTACAGCAGGTCAAGGAAATCGAAGCGCGCGGCGCGCTGGAAATGGCGCGTCGCTATCGCACCACTCTGGCGTCGGTGTTCGACTATGCGAAGGGCATGGGCTACGCACTGGACAATCCGGCGGCCGAGAACATCCCCGTCAAATCTGCTCCGTTGAAGCGGTATCCGGCGCTGACGGAGATCGAGCGGCTTCGATCAATGCTCTGGAAAGTCGAGAACACGTCCGGCCATCCAATAGTCAAATTTGCGTCCCGCCTTATAGCGCTGACCGCCGTGCGCCCCGGCGCGGTGCAAGCAGCGCCTTGGTTGGAATTCGCGGATCTCGATCCAGACGAGCCGACCTGGATCATTCCTCCCGAGCGGATGAAGCTCTCGGTGCAGGAGAAATTGCACAGCCTGCTCGAACATCCTGTGCCCCTATCTCGGCAAGCCGTGGAGGTGCTGGACAGCCTTCGGCTGCTCACAGCGCATTCGCCGTACGCTTTTGCCAGCCCCAACAGCCCGAGGAAGCATATCAGCGACGCCTCTGTATCGAAGCTGTATCGCAACGCCGGCTTCACCGACGTCCACGTGCCTCATGGCTGGCGGAGCGCCTTCTCCACGATCATGAACGAGATCGCCATGAGGGAGGAACGGCCCGGCGATCGCATCGTCATCGATCTGATGCTGGCGCACCGACAGCCAGGAATCGAGCCGATCTACAACCGCGCCGCATACATGAAGCGGCGGCGGGAAATAGCCCAGGAATGGGCAGACTTGCTCCTGAAGGGTTTTCCTCCGGTTTCGTCAATCCTGTCGACGCCGCGGTTGGCGTAACCCAGCGGGAGGCCCGGGCATGACGGCCCGGACGTTCGGCGCGATCGCCGGCCGCCTCGTCGCCAACAAAAAGCCCGGCCGGCGCACCGAGCAGCCGGTCCGGCGCAACAGCTATGACGTCGACGATCGCCGCGCTCAAGTCTTCAGGCCGATCGGCGACGGAACAAAGGTCGGCGCCATGCGATGGCGCGACCGGTATCTGCAGGTGGCCGAGGAATATGATCGGCAGATGAAGAAACCCGGCGCACGCCACCCGATCGGCGCCAACGCGCTGCGCGTCCTGAAAACGCTGCTCTGGCTGCCCGGCCTGGACTTCAAGTCCGGTCGCCTTGAGCCGGCGATCGCCACCATCCAGGAAATGACGGGCTTCGCACGGAAGACCGTGGTGGACGCTCTGCGCCGGCTGAAGGAACACGGATTCCTGAATTGGGTGCGGCGCACCGAAAAGACCGGCAACGAGGACGGCCCGCGCGTGAAGCAGGCGACAAATGCCTATTTCTTCGATCTGGCTCGTCTGCACAAGCGCGCCCTCATGCGCCTCCAGCAGCTTCTGCGAAGATGCATGCCGCAACCCGACTCCCCCCAGTCTGACGGCCAGGAAGGCGCCAAAATCGCCTCTAAACGCGCCTACGACCCCATACTCGAAGGCGTTTTGGCTCGCATGGGCACGGCCTTCGAAGAGCCGAGTGCGAGTTCAGAGAGCGGTCGGAATCACGGGGAAGGAGATTAAGGGCAAAAGGTCTGCCTACGGCAGGCGCTGTTAGTGGACTAGCGACGCACCCTCACCTCGTCATTTGACACCCTTGGCGCTTCACCGCAGCGCCGAGGGCGGGGAGGCTGTGGCCTCCCCGCGTGCTCTCCAGGGGGAGCACGAGGTTGGGATCGCCCTCCCCCGCCCCCGCGGCGCCTGCGGCTCAGTCGAAGGCGAAATTGCTGATCAAAAGCTCCCCGGCCTTCTTGGCATTGTCCTTCGCGGAAAGCGTGTACGTCACATCGACTTCCCGCATGGGGAACGAAGAAAAGACCGCGCGCGCGCCTGCCGTATCATTGATCGAGAGAAGGAACTTGCCGCGGATCCCGGCGAGCTGCTCGGCCAGGCGCTGGAAATCGGCGCGATCGAAGACGCCGGCGCCATAATCGGTCTCGCAATCCCAATAGGGCGGATCCAGGAAGAACAGCATGCCCGGCCGGTCATAGCGCGCGATGAAATTTCCATAAGGCAGCTGCTCGATGACGACGCCGGCGAGCCGGTCGTGAATATCGGCCAGCATCGGCTCCAGCTTGGTGATGTTGAAGCGGGCGCCCTGCGTCTTGTCGACCCCGAACGCCCGGCCGGTGACCTTGCCACCGAAGGCCAGGCGCTGGACGTAAAGGAAGCGCGCTGCGCGCTGCAGATCCGTCAAAAGCGCCGGATCCTTGGCCAGCAGCCGGTTGAATTCCGATCGGCTGGCGACGCGCCACCGCATCATGTCGATGAAATAGGGATAGTGCTCCTGGAGCACGCGGAAGAACGTCGCAACGTCCCCCGAAATGTCGTTGATGATTTCGGCCTTCGGCCGGGTCGATCGACGAAGGAATATCCCGCCCATACCGACGAACGGCTCAGCATAGCCGTCATGTTCGTCGCGATCTATGATCGCGCAGATCCGGCGCGCCAGGTTGCGCTTGCCGCCCATATAACCAGCGGCCGGCGCGACGGGACGAACAGAATCGACAGAATCGGTTGACGAATGCATGGGAATTTCTCCACTTATCCCTGCCCGTATGCGCGGGTGCGGGGCGGCCAGTCGGCCAACTGTGTCGTGGCGAGTGCCTGCTCGTCGGTTTCCGGTGGAGAAGACCGGCAACCCCCGCTCCCGGCGCCGATCGGCGGCTGGGGCGACGGGAAACACATTAAATTATGTGATCAGCAATTCTCCCCAGCGCTGGAAGAGCTCGCGCCGGCGGTCGAGCAGCTGGGCGCGATTGTATGCGCCCTCGCTTTCGCTTTCCCCCTTCGGGGTGTGGGCCAGCGCCATGTCGATCGCTGCGCGATCGCTGCGGAAGAGTTCGTTCAGGATAGTCGAGAAAGTCGCCCGCCAACCGTGCGGCACATGCCGGCCAGCATAGCCAGCGCGAGCATAGAGCGCGCCGATCGCCGCCGGCCGGATCGGAAAAACGAGCGAGGAATGGGTATCATACCCATTCTCCTTTACCGCCTTCAGCACCGCGACTGCCGCGGCCGAGAGCGGCACCAAATGGTCGTTCGCGCGATCGCCCTTCTTTGCCCGCGCCAGTTTCATGCGCGCCGCTGGCACGCGCCATAGCGGCGTATCACCGTCCAGGCCCTCGAACTCGTCCCAGGTTGCGCCCAGCAACGCCCCCATCCGGACAGCCGTCAATGCCAGGAATAGGGAAGCGAGCCGCACGATCGGCGGGCCGCCGGCGCGCTCGGCCGCATCGAGGAGCCCGCGTGCGTCCTCAATCGACAACAGCGCAGGCTGGCGCCTGGTCGGCGCCGGGGCGCGCAGCGCCTTACCGACAATGGCGGCCGGATCATTTTCTACCAGGCCCTCCGCGATGGCGAACGAAAACACGGCCGAGATCCGCTGGCGGATTCGCCGCGCGGTTTCGATCGAGCCGCGGCGTTCGACATCGCGCAACACCTGCAGGACCGCCGGCGCGCCGATCGCGCCGATCGGCAGGGTACCGATTTCCGAAAACACGTCGCGCGCCAGGCTGTCCAGGACGTCGGCCGCGTGCCGATCGGTCCATCTTTCCAGCTGCAGGGCATGCCATTCACGCGCCACGGATTCGAACGTGCGGATCTGTCGCGCCGCTCGGTTCGTTCCCGAAGGATCGACGCCCTGGCCGATCAGCCCCCTCGCCTCCTCCGCGCGATCGCGCGCATCGATCAGCTGCACGTCGGGCCATTGCCCCAGGCAGAGCAGCTTCTCCCGCCCATCGATGCGATATTTGAGGCGCCAGCTCCGCAGGCCGCCAGGCGTGACGAACAGGAACAGCCCCCGTTCGTCGAACATCTTGTAGGCGCGCGATCGCGGCCGCGCGGCTTTCACCGCGGCGTTGGAGAGAGGCATGGATCCTCGCTTTGATTTTCGATGCTGGAAATGAGGGTGTTTTGGGCTAGACTCGCGCCATAACCCACGGCAGGGACGGGGTGGCGACAGGATGGATACGGCTCGCGAGGCCCTCGGTCTTGGTCGCTTTTGGGCGACCTAATCCACCCCATTTTGTAAACGGAAGAGCCACAATGGCCGGATCAATAGTCGAGCAGGCCACCCGAGCGGCTGTCGCTGAACTGTATCGCCAGGCCGAAAAGGGAAAGCCTGGTCCGTATGTCGACGACGAAGCCGACAAAGGCATCCAGGGCGTTATCGTCGACGGAATCGTCGACATGGTCGCTGTTACCCGCGCTGTCCTTACTGCAATTCGGGAGCCGAGCGCCGCCGTCCGCCAAGCCTTGCGCGACAATGTGCCGGTAGATGGCCACGAATGGGACTATGTCGAACGGGAAGAGCTGTCAAACGGACGGGTTCTCGACCCCGAAGCCGATTGTTGGCGCGCAATGATAGACGCTATCCTCCAAGAAGGCGGATGACCTGCCCTGGCACCGTTGCTAAAGTGGCGTTGGCGGCCGGTGCGTGAGCCGGGTTAAACGTGAGCCAATGCAAGACTCTGGGGCCTTAAAGGCATTGGGATTGTTGACCCCGGAGCCGGAAGTTCGAATCCTCCTCGGCCGCCACATGACGGACAACCCCTCCGTCGCGCAATCGGCAAAAGTAGCGGTTTCGCGCCATTTTCCGCCGACGCGGAAAATGGGCGATACCCCACGCGATACCCCTATTCGGCGGGCGTCGGCGGATCCTTCCTCGCGGCTTTCTCCTGCACCTTGCTGAGCCGATCGACGGCTTCCTGGGCCAGGGCGGCCGCGACGACGCGGCCGAGCCAGGACGCGATCTTTCCAATGCGAATTTTCATGAGCACTTCTCCCTTGAAACATTGCCGATACGGCGGTTGACCCAGCCGCGGTGAAAGACCTTCAGGGCCGGGTTCACGCGAATGAGCCGGTCATATTCCGCCCGCTGTTTCGCATCGAGGCGGTCCAACATGGCGATGCACAGCCGGGTGCTGCCGAGCCTGATCTGGCATGAGCTGAAGGTGCCGATCGTCGCCGGTCCCACCCGGCCGTCGACCTTCAGCCTGGTCGCGCAGATCTCGTTGATCGATTCCTGGAAGAACCGGCCAGGCCGGGCCTGGCCCATATTGACGGTCGTATCGAACAGCTCTTCGGTCACCGCAGCGTCGATCGGGATCAGCGGCGCGTAACCCGGCTCTACGAGGTAGCCCTGATAATAGATGCTCTCCGCCACCGCGCGAGGCAGCTGGCGCATGGGCCCCGTATAACCGCGCTTCCGCGCGACATCGACGGTGATACCCATGTTCGTCTCACCGCCAGGATCGCTTCGATGGTTCACATAGCCGCCCTCCAGGTCGATCGTGGGCGCAATGATAGCCAGCGCCGCAGCGCTAACCGCAGCGGCAATCTTCAGCTTGTTCATGGGAGCTAGTCCTTCCGGCCGGTCAGCCGCTTGCAGGTTTCGGTTTCCCAGATCCGGATGGCCGTCCAGATGATCGTCATGCCGGCAGCGATCGACGGCAGGAGGTTCGCGAACGTGCCGACCAGGACGCCGATCGACAGCCCGTCGGCCGCATGCTTGAGGTCAGCCTGATCCATCCAGTTCATTGCTTTGCTCCCGATAAAAGGGGGCGCCGAAGCGCCACATTTCCGATTCCCCGGAGCTACGGTTGTCCGCCACCCGGTTACTTTAAGTCCCCATCACAGGACCGATGATCCCTGCCCGGGCCTGGAGCCGGTCCTGGCCGCTGGTGCGCCTTCTTGCTAAATGTCCAATTCTGAATGATTAGGTGTAGCTCGCTTGCCCGTGTTGACGACTGGCAAAGGCTCTTAGTTGAACATCAACTTGGCGCTGTAAGGATGCGCTCTGATGAATGACCGCTTGACTGGCCTGGATACGCTCAGGGGAATTGCCGCACTGGTGGTTCTCTACATGCACGCCATAGGTTTCGCCGGTGGGCATCTCGCGGTTGATTTCTTTTTCATGCTTTCCGGCTTCGTGATGGCGCGCACATATGAGCACCGCCTTGCAAGCGGGAAGATTTCGGCCACAGACTTCTTGCTCGCACGTTTCAGGCGGCTCTGGCCCTGGATGGCAGTAGGGGCGACCCTTGGACTGCTCGTCCACCTTTATGCATACGGCCCGACCGCAGCGGTTGCGCTGACATATGTCGGCGCGCTGACATTGCTCCCGATCAGCGCAGTGGCTCCTTATCTCCTCAACCTGCCCGCATGGTCGATCTTCTATGAACTGCTCGCCAATGCCCTGCACGGCGCGATTTTCGCCAAGTTGGATACGAAGCGCTTGTGGGGCCTGTTCGGGGTGGCTGTGGCCGCGTTCCTGGCCGCATACTGGTTGATCGGATACCCGCGCATCCTTCCGGCTACCTCTCTTGCCATGCAGGTCGCTGTGATATTCCGGGCGCTTACGGCCTATCTCATGGGCGTTCTGGTTTTCCGCCTTTTCGGAGAACGCCCGCCCGTCGATGTTCCGCTCTGGGCCGCTGCTGCTATGCTCCCCGCCTATTGTGTGGTCGTAGCGCTTTATCCATTCCCAGGCTGGCCGCTGCCGTTCTTTTTCCTCTGCGGCCCCTTGATGCTAATGACAGGCATCCGATCTACAGGGAACAACCCTGCGTCCTTCTTGGGCGACATTTCGTTCCCGCTGTACGCCATCCATATGCCTGTGCTGCACCTCGCGGGGCTGCTCGGCGCCCCTCATTTGGCAGGTGCGGCGGTTGCTGTCGGGATAGTCAGCCTATGGCGCGCCCACACACACATTAGGCCGCGAGTGGATATGGAACGCTCGGCGGCGTGAAGCCCGAAGTGCTGTATCGAGTGTGACCAACCGTCATCCGCAGGAAGTTGAGGTTGCCGCGCATGTATCGGGTGGTGTTTGCATTGTCATGGCCTATCTGGAGCGGCTCCGCGCTTTCCGTTCGCGTGCCAGTATAGGTGCCGTTGGCGTCCGCCGCGCCGTTGACGAACAGATAGAGTTTGTTGTCCGAGATCGTGCGGATCGCGCAGAGGTGATAGAGCGTATTGGTGGACAGTGTGGTCGCTCCGGTCACGGTCCCTACCGCGCTGGAGCCGTTGAAGAAGTCCCAGCGGAACTTACCGGCGTTGATACCGAAGTAGAAGTTGTTGCTGGTCCCACCTCTGCGCCCGATCATCATGTTCCACACCGCGCCATCGGTGTGTTTAACCCATGCTTCTATGCAAAAGTCCTTGCCCGCCAGTAATAGGTCGGCGGAGTAGGTGCCGCGCACCCAGTTGGCATCGGCGTCGAACTTGATGGATGGGACGCCATTAACGTTGACGCCGGTGTCGTTCTCCACCGCGCCCTGCGCCGTCAATCTGCGATCCTTGGGGCTATAATCGCGGAACGACTGGCTTCCATCCGCGCCTTCGCCCCACAGGACGAGGCGGGTATAGCGGAAATAGGGGTCCGAGGTCGTGCCGCTGGTGGCCAGAGGTAAAGCGTGACGGGTGTAGACCGTCTCTGAAACCATCCTCGCCTTACCGCGAGTCAGGCGGATTGCTGCAATGCGACCGTCAAGAAATTCGGTGTCCGCGCCCTCAAAACGATGTGATCCTATGCGGAAATTCTGCGTCGTTGATGGAACGGTTGATCGCGTGGTGCTCGCTACCTTGGCCTTGAACACGCCATCGATATAGAGGCGAATATAGGAACCGTCCCACGACCAGCCTATGTCATGGGCTGTCGCGGCGGCGGGCGTCCAAGCAACCTTCGCTTCATACACCGTACCAGCGTTCAACCCGCTCGGTACAACCTGCACCATCAATTCGTGTGTGGTGCCGTCATAAACCAGTCGCCAGTCTCTGGCGTTGTCAATGGTCTGATGGTTGTCAAAGCCGCAGATAAATTGGCGCGTTGAGGTGGAGTCTATCTCTAGGCCGAACACCTCACAGGTGAACTCACTGGTGGGCGTGAAGTCGAAGCTGTCGCCCGACAGACGGGGAACGACTACAAAATCGGTCGTCCCGTTCAGTTCTAGCTTGTTCGACTGAATCTGCGCGCTGCCGTTTGCCGTGATGGAGCCATGCGCCCAATCGCTCGCATCGGTGAAGCTGGTTGACCCATTCGCACCGCTGAAGGTCATCATCAGCGAATTGTGATGGAAATAGGGATCGTCGGTCACGACGACAGGAGAGGGCGCAACCAACCCTGAGGAGAATCGATAGGGCGCGACCATCATGCTCATGATTGATGGCCGATCAGATAGACCTTAAGCCCAGCCCCAGCGATGGTCGAACCCACCCCGTCTATGTCGATGGTTATCTCCGCGTCGTCAGCCAGTGCGCTATCGGAAATGACGGCTGGCGTTGCCGCCGTGGAGGAGGTCTTTTCACTCGCATCAATCGTCAGTTTGGTCGATAGGATGGACGATCCACCCTCGTTAATATCAACCGTCAAAACCGATCCGGTGGGCGCTGTCGTGACGCTTGCCCGCACCCCCGTCAGCGTGAAAGCATAGGGCATGCGGAAGGTGATCTTGGCCGCGCCAACGGTCAGCGCGGTCGTTTCGTCCGAGCAGGCCACGATAAGAGATTCCGTGCGCGTTTCCGGCGTCAGCCCCAGGCTGTTGATATAATCACCGAACGCATTGATCTCCGTGACCATCTGCGGCAGGGATTCTACAAAGGTCTCCGCCGTTCCCGAAAAAGTCGTCGGGCTTTGCGACCGGAGCGGCGGATCGGGAAGTTCGGTGATTGTCGGTGCTGGCATCCGTCAGTTCCTCAATTCCCAAAGCCAATGACGATTGGCGCGATGCCGTCCGTCCAGTCGCCGCCGCCATAGCGCTGCATCTGGAGCGTAACGGAGGCGGCGCCGGGCGTGCCGACAAGCTGGTAGGCCATGTCCGCCGCGATCCCGGACGATGCGATCTTGGTTCCCGGCAATGCCCAGAGACATGCGGTCGGAAATGTGACCGGCCATGTCAGCGATGTCGTGCCCTCGGTGGTGGTGAAGCTGCTGCCCGTCACCATCTGGAGATAATAGGTCGAACCCTCGATTGGGATGCCGACCGCCATCCCGTTGGCGTTGCTGGTGAAGGATAGTCCCGCCTGCGCACCCAGCGTCGTTCGCGCCGCCCCCGCATCCGCGTCATCCAGGAGGCCCATGATGAAGGACGAGACGGCGCTCTTCAACAGATATTGTGCGTGCGGATCGCCCGCCGCGAGATGGGAAGCAATCGCCACCGCAGCCGTCCCGGCGACATCTACGTTGAGCGTCGTTCGTGCCGCCGCCGCATCCGCGTCATCCAGGAGCGAGCGGGCGAAGGACGTCAGCGTGGTCAGAGCCGATGTGGTGGTTCCCGTGAAATAGGCCAGCTTGTCGGCCGCCGGCGTGAGCCCCGCCAGCGCCTTCAGGCCCGGATCGGCATAAGCAGGTGCCGCAGCGATCAGTGCCGCCGCCGTCTCCAATTCCGTCTTGAAGACGTTGAGCTGCTCGGAGAACGTCTGCATCGCGACAACGAAAATATCGGCGAGGTCAGCGAATGAGTCCGGATCGCCATCCCGTTGGGGCGGGTTTGGCAGGGTATCGATCGCGCTGAATGGCATCAGACAAGCCCTTCAAGTTCAAGCATGAGGTAGGATTCGTTGGGGCCTGCGAACTGCCAGGACCAATCCTTCATGAAACCGAAAATCCATGTGGATCGGTAGTTCTCGACCCCCACAATGACGATGGGTGTCGCGCGCAGCGGCTTCAGGAAATTGGTGATCGCATCGACCTGGCGCTCGTCGACGGACGTCTTGTAGGATCCGCGATTGGCATAGCCGCGCTCGACGATGGTGAAGGCGCCGAACTCATCAGCCTCCTTGCGGCTGTAATCCTGAATCCCTATGGAGGACGGATAAACGAGACGTCCTATATCGCGTGACAGGCCCGCCGCGACCGTGCCGACCTTGGCAATCCCATTTGGCTCGGTGACGATCACCCGGATGGTGGGATTGCGATTGACCGGCAAATCGGTGAAGGTCCAGTCGCCATAGCGCGACACGGGCAGGAAGAAATATTCCCACCAGTTCGTCACGCCGCCGCTGGACACCAGGCTGACCGTCTCATTGTAGATTTCGCCGTCTTCCGCCGTCGACATGATCAGCTGCACCGTGGCGGCGGTCATATTCAGCACCGAGACGGCGTTGACCCGCCCGGTGACGTCAAAGGTGACGTCGATGCTTTCGCCGTTCAGCGTCTGCGAACTGCTTGCCCGATCGAACATCTTGAAGCGGTTGGTCGGCCCAAGATCCAGCCACCACGACTGGTCGGTCAGGCTATGGCCGATATTGCCGGCCTGCAGGGACTGATAGGCATGATCGCTCGCCGTGCTGATGACGATGTGATCGACGGCATAGGTGGTGCCAACGTTCCACTCGGCATAGGTGTCGGCTAGATACAGCCAGAAGTTGCCATCGGTTACGGGGTTGCCGATATTGCCGCCGACCAGGCTCTCGTAGATTTTGTAGGTGAAGCCGTCGCCCTGGACTACGGAGGCCCGGTCGCCATCCGCATAGGTGGTGCCGCCAGCATAGGCCGCCGGCGGCACGTCGGGCACATTGCTGGCGACCAGGTTGGCTCTCGTCACCTCGGCCGGCGGGATAAGCCTCATGCGGCCTCCGTGAAGATCGGGGTGGTGGAATCGTTCTGAATTCGGATGCCTTCGCTGTCCCAGCGGCGGAACTGGCGCTGCACCCATTCCCCCTGTTCGACCAGGCGCTGCTGATAGACCGCCAGTTCCGCCTTCAGCCCGGAGAGGACATTGGTGTTCGCCGCGATCGCGTCGATCTGCATCTGTGCATATTCGACCTGGCTTTCGGCCGCGAATATGCCGCCATCGGTCGCCGCCAGAACCTCGCCCAACGCTCGGCGATATTCGAGCTCCGACGCCGCATTGGCGCGCGCGGCATCGAGGAAGGCCGTGGCGTCGCTCTGAAGCGCTGCCAGCGCATCCGCGTCGCCCGATCGCGCCGAGGAGGCCGTGGCGCGGAACTTGCTGGTGACGAATGCCAGGCTATCGCTGGTACCGCCGAGCAGCTCGTCCCTGAACGCCCGCAGATTGGCGGCCAGCGGCCCGAATTTCTCGATGACGCCGCGGGCATCCTCCAACTGGTAGATCATCGCCTGCATGGGGCGCAGGCTCCCCTTCATCGCCGCCAGCTCGCGCAGGCGGGATAGCGCCAGCGCATCCTGGTCGCGGCCGATCAGCTCCAGGAAGCGCGATTCCTGCGCGCTCTGGTTCGCCAGGTCATCAATGACCTTTTGCGAGGCCTCTTCCATGATGTCCTTTCGCTGCAGGGCGAGCAGCTGCTCGAGCTGCGCATATTCCTCCGTGGTGGCGCCGGCCTCCGCGAAGATTTCCCGCAACCCGTCGAACTTCTTGGTCAGCTGCTCCAGCGCATAGGCGGTAGGGTCCAGCCGCGCCCTGAGATCGCTGAACACCCCTTCGAACGACAGGGCCTTCGACAGCTTGGTCTGGAGGTCGCCGGTCGCCTGCAACAGCTTCTGCGTCGATGCGCGGATGCCGGTGATGGCGCCCCGCTCGATCGCGGTCTGGAGCGCGAAGGCGATTGCGCCCTCCACGTCATCGTCAAAATCGGTCGCGCCCTTCTTCTTCTTCAGCGACGTGCCGCCAGTGTTGACGCGCCAGTCGCCATGCCGCTGCCCGATGGTGATCCGGCCGAAATCGCCGATATCGCCGCCGAACGCCTCCGCGATCTGGTTGAGCGAGGACATGAAATTCTCGCCCACGGACACGGCGGCCTTCTCCGCCGTGCCGCTGTTGCCGCGAGAGGCGGAAACGCCGTCGGCCGAGAGGTCGACCGCGCCCCATTTCACCTTCTTGAACAGCCCGCCCACGACGCCGCCGATCAGCCCACCGGCAATGGAGCCGAGCGGACCGGCGAAATCGCCAAGCCCTTTCGTGAGGAATTTCTCACCCACCTTTCCGCCGATCGCGCCGCCGATCGACGAACCCAGTTCAGCGGTGGCGGACTTGTTGAGCCCGAACATCCCGGCGGCCAGATTGCCGGTGCCGGCGTCAGCCAGCACCGACGATAGGCCCTTGAAGAACTCGCTATCCTTGCCGAACACGTCCTTCAGTTCGTCGCCGATGGTCTTGGCGACCATGCGCCCGTCACGATCGACCGTCACGCCCACCGGCATGGAGAGCAAGGCGCCAATCGGCCCGGTGACGCGAGAAAAATCACCCGTGGCAATGCCGTGCAGCAGACCAGCAATGGTGCGGAACATCCCGCCCATCTGAGATATGGCGTCAAGTTGCTGGAGATAGATGTCCAGGATTTGACGGGCGCCCTCCCTTTCCGCCTCCTGGAGAGCCGCCTTTTCTTTTCGGGCCCTTAAATCAGCATCATTCCAGGTTTCCCAATCCTTGCCCCATTCCCGCTGGCGCTCGATCATGTCGTTGGCGAGCTTGCCGACGCCGCCCTGCGCCTCCGCACGGGCATCGCTGATCCATTTGACCAGCTTTTCATATTCTCGGGCCGCGTCCCGGGCAGCTTTCTCTGCTTCGCGCAGTTCCTTGTTATGCGCGCGCCTGGCGGCGGCCGCATCCTTTAGCGAGGCGGCATCCTGCTTCTGCAGATCATCGAGACGCTTTTGCGCCGCCACCGCTTTTTCAGTGCCCGCGATCGTAGCCTGGAGGTTGGATATCTGCTCGTCCAGGTCGCGACGGCGAAGCGCACGGCTGAGCATGTCGGCACGCGTGCCGCCCCTGGAGGCCATCGGGTCCGCGTCTGGATTGTCGCGCCATCCCTGCAGCTGGGCAAGCCGGACTTTGTTGAAGCCAATGTCGGCGGCCGTGGCGCGCCCCATGGCGTTCATCATGCGATTGAGGGCGGCCGTATAGATATCGACCTTCTTTGCTCCCTTTTCCGCGTCGTCACCGGAACTCAGGAACTGCGCGCCCAGGATCCCAAGCACGCTGACCGCCGCCATGATGGCAGCGCCCCACGGCCCCGCCAGGAAGGCCATGAACCCGGTCGCGGATCCGCGCATCATGCTGATAGCTGCGACGATCTGCGGTCCCTGCATGGCAAACGCATTCAGCACGCCCTTCAACACATTGCTGCTGCCGGCGGCCGACGTGATCTGGACGCCCAGATCCGAAAACTGGGCTGATAGCTGCTGAATCCCGGCCTTCTTCGCGCCGATCGAGGCGATATTGTCATTAGCCGCCCGTGTGCTCTTGCCGACGCCCGTCGCCATGTCGCCGACCGACTTCTGCACCTTGCGCATGTCTTCCTGCAGCTTGGCGATCTCGGCCACGATCTCGATCGAAAGCGTGCCCGCCGGAACACCACCCGCCATGCGCGCCTCCTATCGTTTCGTCTTGCCCTCACGGGCCTTCTGGTTGGCCGCCAGCCTGGCGAACATGCGCCGGAACTGGTCGGTGACCGCGGCGTCGTTATCGAGCCGCCCGACATAGGGCGGCGGGCAGTTGGGCTTCTTTGCCCACTGCATCTGGTGATGGAAATCGCGGGAGAGCCGGTGCAGCGTCCGGGCCTCCCACGGCGTTAGCTCGATTCCGATCAGCGATTGCCAGTCGCGGATCTCCGACCAGGCCAGGGAGGCCGGCCCCATGCCCGTGGCGCTGAGCGGCCCGACCTCGGACAGCCAGTCGACCAGATAGGGCGCCGGGTTATCGGGCAGGTCGATGGCGATGCCGTCGGCCCGCATGCGCTTGATGCGGGTCGGCGGCTTTTCGCCTTTGTGCCCGGGCGGAGCGTCGGGCGCCGTGTTCAGCCAGGCGAGTTGGCGGACGTAAAGGCTCAGCTCGTCGCCGAGCCCTTCGTAAAAGCCGACCAGTCATTGACCTCGCCGTCGACATGGTCGCGGATGAAGCCGAGCTCATCGTCTTCGTAGATGGCGCGGACCAGGCCCTTCGCCGCCGCGTCGGGATGTTCGATGTCGCCGTTGAAGCAGATGGTCACGCGGCACAGAAACTCGATCTGGTCTTTCAGGGCATTATCGAGCGCGGCCTCCATGCGGCCGCCATTCTTGCGCAGCAGCATAGCCCGCTTGCGATTCTTGTCTGCATGCGCCTGCTCCCACACCTTCGACGCGGGTCCATGCACGGTAACGGAGATGGGATTCCCGGCATCGTCCAGCATCGGCGTGCCGTCGCCGTTCTTCAGTTCGATGTCGCCGGTCTGACTGGCGCGCTTTTTCGAGATATTGAAGCCCATGGTACACACTTTCACGGAAGGGTGCCCCTGCCGCCTCCGTGACGGCGGCAGGGACAAAAAACCCCGCGCGAAGGCGGGGCGAACTCAACTCACGGGTTGTCAGGGGATCAGTCGGCCGGAACCGCGACGACGCCATCCTCGGTATCGCTGACGATGGTATATTCGATCGTCACGGAGCGGGTGGAGGCGGTGTTGACGTCCGAATAGGTCTTGGGCCCGCCCATGACCAGGGCGCGGGCATAGATCGCGCCGAACTGCGGGTGGTTGATCTTGACCGAATAGGCGCTATCGCTGTCGGTCGCGGTATCGACCAGCGCCTGTCCGGTGTCGTCCGGATCGATCGCATAGACGATCGTCTGCGAACCTAGCTGATAGCCGCCCTTGGCCTTCGCCATGCCGCGCGAGGCGACGAAATAGAGCGTCACCAGCTCATACACGCGCGAAGGGATCTCGCCCAGGTCGGTGACCTTGCCGATCGTCGTCCAGGTCAGGGCCTCATAGCCCGCTTCATTGTAAGTCGCCGGGGCTGCCGCGCTGAGCGCGATCGTCGTTCCGGCCGAGGTGGCGAAACCGTCCATATGTATACTCCAGACAAAAAAAGGCTCCCTGATGGGAGCCGGAAGCGCCCGTCACGGCGGGGGCGGTTCATTCCTCGACGGGAAGATCTATGCGTCCTGGGTATAGGTGACGCGGAAGTCCTGCGGCTGAATGTGGATGGCGGCGGCCTCGTCCATGAACCATGGCCCCTGCCCGTCCGTGCGCACGCTGACGCCGTCGATGCCGGCGACGATCGGCCGCTTGCCGTCGCCGGCGGACTTTACTGCCTTCAGGATGGCCTGAAGCTCAGGGAAGGTGCGCGCCATGACGGTTGCCTGCACCCGGTCGCTGGTGAAGCGCCGCGCCTCGTCCGGAATGAACTGCAGGTCGACGCTCGACACCGGCGCCACGCCGATTCCGGGCAGCTGCGTCCCCTGCGGCAGCACGCCGGCCATGATATTGTCGACCGCCACCAGCGCCAGGACCGCGTCGTCGGTCGTGAGCAGCTGCAGGACCGCAGCCACCCCGTTCATTCGTCGACCTCGTCCAGCCGCGCCGGCGCCGTGAAACCCGTCTTGTCCTTCAGGTAGGAGCGAAGCCGATCGGCGAAAGCGTTGATGGCGTCGTCCGCCTTCAGGTCCAGCGCTGGGCGGAGGAAGGGCTTGGGGGCGAAACCGGGGTGCAGCACGGCGCCCGTCACGAACTTGTCGCCGATCTTCATCGCGCCGGCGTGCTCCTCCGATCCTTCCCGGTTCAGCTTCTGCGTCAGCTTGCGAGAGGACAGGCCACTGTCACCGGCCCGGATGAAATGCGGGGCCACGCCATATTCGAAGAAATAGCCGAGATAGCTGTGGGATCCTGCCAGGCGGACCTTGATCGAGACCGTGCCGTCGTCCAGCGGCCGCGGGCTGCCCGTCTTGATCGACTTGGCCATTAGGCCGCTTTCGCGCGGGGCATCCAATCGAGCCTGGTCACGCACGGGCTTTGCGGCGGCCGTCAGGGCGGACCGGATGGCGTTCTTCTGCAAGCGGGCTGGGAAGGCCTCCAGAAAGGCGGCTAGTTCCCTTCCGCCCTTCAGATTGATGGTGGTCACGGCTTGGCTTTCCGTCTCGTCCGGGGACGGCTGCCGCCTTTCCGGCCATTGGCATCATGATCGAGCGGATCGACCGCCTTGATCACGCCGGCGCGGCGCAGCACCCGCTGGCGATGGGAGGGAACCGCCGCCGGCACGTCATCCCCGGCCGCGGCCCGGACCTTGCCGTCGTCATAGTCGATGGTGAAGACTGATTTCATGGTTCCTGCCCCACGGTGGAAAGCTCTTCGGCGACGAGCTCGATGCCCTCGCGATTGCCCAGCTCGGCCGGGCCCGATACGATCAGGAAGGTGCGGCCATCCCACGACAGCCGCTTGGTTGTGTCGACGTCGGTCCGGTACCGCATCCGCACTCGGCTCGGCCGTTGCGCCAGGTCGACCGCTTCGGCCACGCGCTCGGCGCGGGAGGGAAGCAAATCGCGGACCTCCGCCCACACGGATCCGAGCGGCACCCACTCCACTTGGACGGTATTGTAGGTCGGGTCGCGCGCCTCCGCGCGCCGCAGGATGGTCACCCGCCTGTTGAGGCGCAGCGCCACCACGCTTTTCACAGCCAGATCCTGTCGTTGACCGTCGCCTCGAACAGGTCGAACGGCGTGCCGTCGAATTTCGACCGCACCAGCATCTTCAGCGCCAGCTTCAGCGTGGCCGGCAGCGCGTCGGCCGCATAGCCGACCTGCAGGCGGACCGCGATGACGCCGGCGGCGGCACGGGTCGCGGGCCAGGAATAGCCGAACGCGGGCCGGACGCCCATTTCCAGACCGGCGCCGACAAGCTCATACGCATCCGCCGCAAGCGTGGTAGCTACGCCGCCCGGATCCTCATAGGCAATCGATACGATGGCGGAAACGGGCCCCACCTGAAGGTGCGACAGATCCGCGAACCGATCGCACCGAACCTCCACCACCTGGTCAGCCAACCGCGTGGCAGTGGTCCGCTCGATCTCCGCGACTGCGGCGCGCACATGATCTGCGATCTCGCCGTCCAGCTCGGTGCCATCATAGCGGAGGAAGAGCTTGACCTCCTCCAGGTCAATGACGTCCGCGGTGGGCGGCGTGATGACGATCGGCGCGCTCAGCATCGATCAGTCCTCTTCCGGAGGCGCGCAGAACCGTGCGAAACCGGCGTCCTTCAGCCGGCCGGCCTCGGTGACGCCGAATTGCCGCTTGTCGCCAGGCGAGAGCGAGAATTCCGGCCCGGAAAGGCCCGTTTTCATTTCGACCCACTGCTGCTCTTCCGGATCGGCCGGAATATCGGCGGGCGCATTTTTGACCGGCGCTTCCGGCTGCGGCTCGGGCGCATCGGCAGGAGCCTCCTGCACCTCTGCGACATACGTCACGGCATCGACGGGCGGAGTTTCGGCAGGCGCCTGATCGACAGGCGGATCGGCCGCCGCAGTCTCGGAAACGGGCGCGTCGGCGGTGGGAGTGGCGGCGACCGACGGCTTTGCAGCCGCCTTCGTCCGCGCCTGGCGGGTCTGTTTTGCCATGGAAGGCTCCAGCGCTGGAGGAAAAGCAGGGCGGACCATCGCCCGCCCCGCCTCGATCGGCCGTTAGGCCTGGATCAGGTGCTTGATCGCGATGGTATCGACCAGCTCGCCGTCATAGCGGATCAGACCGGCCATGCCGATCTTGGGCCAGAAGCGCTCGCGCACGGTCCCGATCAGCGGGGCGCCAACCTTGCGCACCCAATAGCGGCTGAAGTCGCCGAACAGCACCGTCTTCTGGCCGGTGGCGATCGCCGCCATGTCGTCGTTGATCGAATAGGGCTTGTCGAGCAGCATGGCGGGCTGACCGATCCGGACGTCGCCCATCTGCCAGAGATAGTTGCCCTGGCCATCCTTCAGCTTGCGGATCGCCAGCATGGTGGTGTCGGCGAACATCCAGCGGCACTTCGGGCTGCGCCGATAAGGGGCGCGAACCGAATGCTGGAGATCGAGCAGCTCGTCCGCGGCGATCGCGGTCGCGCTCGCGGCAGTCTTACCGAGCGTGCTGGCGGTCACCACGCCATTGGCCTGGCCGGTGCCGGTACCGACGGTCAACTTGTTGTTGGCACGGCGGCCGAGGCGTTCGCCGAGCGCATCGCCCAGGAATTCCTCCAGGTTAAATGCCGAGTCCTGCATCAGCTCGAAGCTGATCTTCACCCACGGCGTGGCGTCGACATAGGCGTCCAGGCGCTTCTGCCCGAACACCAGGTCGCCGCTGTTGTCATCGGTCAGGTCATCGCCCTCGTTGAGTGCCGACGCCGAATTGCCCGTATCGTCATTGGTCGGAATGTCGAACTCATTGCCCGAACCCGTGACGATCTCGCGAACGATGGAGCCGTCGTACATCGGCCCCCAATCCTTCATGATCCGGACGATCTCGTTGGCGAGCTCCTTGGGCACCGTGTAGCCGCCGGCGGTCGTCGTGCCCCCGGTCTGGGTACGGACTTCCTGATGGCCGCGACGCAGCAAAGCGCGCTGTTCGCGGGTCAGACCCTCGACGCTGCCGCCTTCGCGCAAGCAGGCATAGAAGGCTTCGCGATATTCCGCCTGGTCGTCGCCCTTGCCTTCGTCGCCACCGGAGCGCGACTCGCCGTCGGGATTGAGCGGACGGTTCCGTTCGCGCCGTTCCTGGTCTTCCTGCTCGATCCGGGCAGTGCGCTCTTCGCGCTCGATCGTTTTTTCGAGCTTGTCGAAATCGGCCATGATCCTGTCATGGCGTTCCTCCAGCTCGGCGGCGCGGCTGTCGTCCGTATTCGCCGAGATGGCATCGAGGGCTTCGCGGGCCTGGGTCACCAGCTGGCCCCGCTTCTCCTGCAGTTCGGTCAAAGTGGGCATGTCATTCTCCTGGACATGAAAAAGCCCGCCAGAGGCGGGCGAAGGGGGCGGGAAGCGGGAAGCTCCTGCCAACCGGCTATGCCGGGATGGGTTATCGTATGCGGCGCTCCAGCTGCGCCTGGCGCGCCCGCCGCTCGGCCATCGATGTCTTCGGCCGCTCAACCAGGCTCCGCGCTTCCTCGCGCGCCGCTTCCAACGAGCGCAGCCCGACGTTGGTATCGGGATAGGCGGGAAATGCGGTATAGGTGATCTCGTAAAGCTCGGCTTCGAGGATGGTCCGCTTCGGCGGGTCGATCGTCTCGTCCCACTGTTGCTTGCGGGTGATGAAGCCGAACGACATGCCCGGAATGTCCTGCCGCTCGATCTGGACGGCCAGATCGCGACCGTCGCTGGTGTCGGGCAGGTCGTTGGAAAAGGCGAGCCCGGTGGCATCTTCACGCAGCGTCAGGGTGCCGGCGCCGGTCCGGCCGACGACGCGACCCGTATCGTGACTATGCAGCGCCACCACGTCGCGTTCCTGGAGCGACTTCGTGAAGGCGCCCGGGGCGATGACCTCCGTCCAATAGCCGCCGATGTCGGTTTCGACGTTGAAGAGAGCGGCATAGCCCTCGGCAGTCCGCGTCTCGCTCCCGCCGATAGAGCGCAGCTCTAGGCCACGCGTGATCGCACGCGTCTCGCGACCGTCAGGATTCGGCTTGCTTGCCGGGTTCGGCATCGGGTTCTCCGTCGTCTGGGGGAGTCTTCAACACGGGCTGCGTGCCCAGCGGAACCGTAGCGCCCTGGATATAGAGCGTGTCGCCATTGGGCAGCGGCGGCCGGTTATCGAGCGCACGGCCCTCGTTGGGCGTGAGCTGTGCCGTCTGGATGGCCTTGGCGATGCCTTCGACCCGATCTTTGAAGGCGCCGCGCTGAACGCCATCGACATTATGCTTCACTTCACGGCTGCGATTGCGCTGCCCGAACAGCTTGAGATCCAGCTCCTGTTCGAATTTCACGGACCAGTGGGTGACGACATGCTTCACCAGCTGCAGATCCTGGTGCTCAACGTTGTTGAACGTCCCTTTGGTCAGATCATGAAGGAAGACGGGGGGGAGTCCCCAGATGCGGGCGGATTCGCCGATTTGGAATGCCCTGCCCTCGATCGTCTGCCCCTTCTGGGGATCGATGCCGATCGGATTGAGCTTATGGCCGGGCGGCATGCCGAAAAACGATGATCCGCTGCGCTTGGCCAGGTCGATGGCGCGCTGAATGTCCGCTTGGGCGCGCTTGAAGGCTTCGGCGCCTTGCGGCAGAGGCCCTTCCAGCGCCAGAGGCGGCGTTCCGCCACTAGCGAAGAACGAGCTCGCATAGTCGTTCATCGCGAGCATCAGCGCGATCGAGCGCTTGTTCTTGTAAACGGGGCTGTAGACGTCGAGCTGGTTGCGCTTCAGCAGGAAGGTGACGTCGATGACATCGGCCGCCGGATATTCGCGATTCTCGAAGCGGTAAAATTTCTGCCCCCGCCGGCGCCTGACCGTCGTGCGATCGGGATCCATCGGCCAAAGGGCAACCACCTTGCTGCCTTGGCGCTCTATCCATGTGCAACCGCGACCGCCGGTGAATACCTGCGTCCACATATATTCACGCCAGCCCTGGCTGGTCCATTCCGGATTCGGCGCTTTGTTCAGCAAGGCGGGCAGGTCGCCGGTTGTCTGCTTCAGCTTCCCGTCGCCGTCCCTTTTGAGCACATGGACCGGGAGGCTCGACATCATGCGCGAAAGAAAATTAACCGCGCACCAGTTCGACGGAACCTCGAGCGCCGTGTCGATCGTGACATGCGGCAGCTGAGGATCGTTGCCGAGCAGGCCGAAGAAGGCCAGCAGATCTTCGGCCGACGATCCGCTCGAAATGGTCGGGTTCTCCAGAGGGTTAAGCGACCGCTGCTCGCCGCCGCCACCGCGCTGAAATTCGAAAGCGATCCTCAATTTGGCACCATGCTGTAATTGGGATCATCCCAGGGCGACGTCGGCACTTCTTCCTTCTCCCCGCCCATGTGGACGCCGATCGCGCTCATAAGCGCGACCGGATTGTCGATTTTCAGATGCGGCTGCCCCTCCGGCTTGTTGGGGTAGACGTTGTCCTTCTTGTCCGGCGCGCCCACGACGTTGGAGATTTCCCACTCCATCACCGGGTCGCCGCCGTGGATGATCCGGCGCGACCGCATTAGCGCGTCCAGTTCCTTCATCGGCTCGCTGAAATTCAGCACCGTGGGCCGGTACTCGATGACGGGCACGCCATTCTTTGCCAGCCTGGTCGAAAGCTGGGTCGCCTGAAACGGGTCATATGGCACATGCTCGACCTGGAAACGGTCCGCGGCCTCGTCGATCGCCGCCTCGATCTCGTCATAGTCAACGATGTTGCCCGTCGTGACGTCGAGCAGATCGAGAGCATCCCATCCGAGATAGGACGGCACCTCCGCAACCGTGTCCGCCGGCAGGAAATATCGGCCGATGCGGATGTAAGGGTCCTCCTGGGTCGCCTTTTCCCCAAGCGGCAGGAAGAGATATTCCAGGGCTGCGATGTCGATCTTCGACGCAAGGTCCAGCCCCAGGATGACGCGCCGGCCGCGCAACCAGTCCAGCGCCAGCGCCTCATGCGGGTTTGCGGGGATCTCCGGATCCTTGCATTTGCGCCATGCTTCGACATCGAAGTAGGCCGCCTTTGCTGAAACCCAAAGGTTGAGGTGCTTCGTCTTCGTCACGCCGGCCTTGCGCGGCGTCGCGATCGCGTCGCGGATCCGCGCCCGGAGGAAATCGCCGGACACCGATACATCGATGTTCGGGTTCGCCTTGCGCAGAGCGACTTCGGACTTCCAATCATCGCCCTCGTCGACGGTATATTCGACGAAGAAAGTCTCATGGTCCAGCGGCGGCCCGCCATTGTGGCCGATCCCGGCCAGAACCTTTCGCTCCTCCTGGATCAGCGCATAGCACGGACCAGCCAGGTTATCGCCGGCGGTGGTGATGAGCACCTGCAGCGGCTGGTCGCGGGCACCCATGCCGGTGACCATCGTGTCGACCTGGGCGTCGTCGGCATGTTCGTGATATTCGTCGTGGATCGAGCAACTGGGGCTTTGCCCATCGCCCGGATCGCCGACGATCGTCTCGAACTTCGACCCGTCCGCGATCTTCACGATCGCCTTCGCCGGCACCTCCAGGCCAAAATGCTTCTTCAGCGCCGGCGTGCGCTCGACCATCAGGCGGGCGGGCTTGAAGACCTCCCATGCCTGTTTCTCGTTGGTCGCGCCCGAATAGACCTCGGCGCCGAACTCGCCGTCGGCGCAGAGCATGTACAGGCCGATGCCGGCCGCGATCGCCGACTTGCCGTTCTTGCGCGGCACGACCAGGAACAACCGGCGGAATCGCCGGAGGCCTTTGCGATCCCCGGATCTATAAACCCACCCGAAGGTGACGCAGATGATCCAGATCTGCCACGGCTGCAGGACCAGGCGCTCTTTCGACCGCGCCCATTTGCCTTTGCTATGCGGCAGTTTCTCGATGAAACGGCACGGCCGCGCCGCCTTTTCCTCGTCGAAGACGAAGGTGAACTTGCTCGCCCGGACCTTGCTGAGCTTCAGCTCATCCAGGAATCGCCGACACTGCAGCCGGATCTGCAGCCCAGCCGGGATCTTGCCCGAACAGATATCGGCCGCATATTTCCGGGCAATGGCCGGATAGTCGCGTCCGTCCGCCACATTCGCTTAGCCCGCTGACGGCGCGCGCATTGCGAAGAACGGAAGCACATAAAAATGGCCGGGATAGCCGATATTCACCGCTCCGGCGTTCAGGAGCTCAATGAACTTCCCGCGTTGCGACTGGTCGAGGTGCTGGAAGTAGAACTTCCCGGCACCGCGCACGACATGATCGATCAGGTGGACATAGACCTTGTGCGACTTGTCGGTGGGCCCGAACTGCGCGCCCTTTTCGATCTGCTCGAATAGCACGTCCGGGTGCAGGGACCCGCAGTAGGAACAGGTCCGGTCCTCCTGCCAGGTCGCTTCGCCGTTGAATGGCGCGTTGAACGGGCTGTCCGCGCCAGGCCCGCGGGGGCAGAAGAAACGATCGGTCATATCAGCTCAAAACCCCGCAAAATCATTATCTTCTTGCGCCTTGTGGCCGCTTGCCAGCTTCAGCGCCGCCGAAGGATTCAGCATCAGTTCGCCCAGCAGCGACTGCGCGTGCCGTAGCGCTTCCGACAGCATGGCGACCTCCGGTCGGGCCCGGATCATCTCGAAGACGACTTCCTTCCCGTCGATCTTCTTCGCTGTCTGGCTGGTGAAGGTGTCGCCGGACATTTCCAGCACGGCCTGAAAACGCGCGATCTGCGCCAGGCGCAGCGCCAGCAACCCGACGTGATCGGCATAATGCGGGCTAGCCCGCTTTTGCTCTTCCAGGATCTGCGCGATCGACGCGAAATATGTGCGCTCGATCTCAGACAGATGCAGCGGTGCGATCATCGGGCCGAGCGGCACATCCTCGTTCACCTTCGCGTCGCGATCGGCGCGGTATGTGCCCTGCGTTTCCTTCACCTCGGGGGACTTGCGCTTCCGCCCGGCGCCCGAGCGGTGCCCACCTCTCGCCATCCCCGGACCCCCAACTTTTTACCCTTTGATTTTGACCGCGCAAAAATTTGGTTCCATGCGCGGTCCTAGGCCGGCAAGGGGGTCGTTTTGACCCCTCCCCCTCCCGGCCCGGACTCCGTCGCACCGTCGCCGGTCCGCTGTCGGTCCGCTGTTGGGCTGCCGCCGCGACGCGTCAGACGCCGGCGGGTCCGCTCGCCGATCGGCGAGACCGCGCCGCTTCGCGTGCCGTCTTCGCCTTGTGGTGCGGCCAGCAAAGGCCTTGGTAGTTGGCCCGGACGTTCTGACCGCCTTCAGCCCGGTTGCTGATGTGGTCCGCGCAGGCGGTGCGCCGCGGCGGCGTGACGCCGTCGGCAATGCACTGCCGGCAGTAGGGCTCCTCGATCAGCACCTGCTTGCGGATTGCGTCATGATCCGCGCCGTAGCCGCGCTCTTGTCGGCTTTTGCCCTTGCTGGTCGCCCACGGCTCGGACGGTCGCCACCCGGGTGGCCTGAAGCGGGGCGGCTGCTGAGGCATCAGGACGCCGGCGTGGTGGCTTCAATCAGCGTCACCTCAACAAGACCACGCACCCATTCGTGCTTAATCTCATCTCCAACGATGATGCATTTGCCCTCAGCGTTAACGGCTTGGCGGAGCACAGTCCCAGCATCGATGTCATAAGCGATGGCATAGCGTTGCACCTGACCATCAACGGTGATGCGGAGCCGAGCGCTCAAGGCGGGATCATAGATGGGGCTATGCACGCTCAAAGCGCGAGGGATGTCCACCTGATGCTCCCTACGCTTCCTTGACCGTGACGGCCTCAATCTCGACGAGCAGCTGCTCACCCTTCTCCTCGATCGCGCCGACATCGAGCTGCGCCAGCACGAACCCGGGCAGATAGACGGAATGTTCGTCCAGGTCCTCGACCCAGGCGCGGTTCGATGGGTTGGTGACCAGCATCGTCAACGCATGGCGCCCGCCGGTGAAGCTGGGCGAATTCCACGGGCCGGAGCGCTCGACTATCCAGTCGATGGTGCAGTCGGCCGCCTCGGCCGACCGCTCCAGTTCGCGCTTCAGCCGATCGCCGGCGACGACATGGGTGCTGCTCATGCGGCCGACACGTCGATCGTGATCGGCAGCCAGGCCGCCTGCGCATGATCCCGCTGGTAGAGCCGGATATAGCGCTTCGACCCTACGACGCGGAAACTGTCGCGGATCGCCTGCATCGCCTTCTGCCAGCGCGGATCCTCGATATCCAGGCGCAGCAGCGAAAAGAGATCGTTGCGGTTGATGCGCCCTTGGCTGTCTACAGCGAAGGCGCGGTTGATGATCGCGCGGATCTCCATACGGCTGTCGGCCGACCATTCGCGCAGGCACTCGTCGACAATGCCCTTCGCGACCTGCAGCTCAGGCCCGAAGACGATCGTCTCCGAAACCTGCACCACCACCTTCAGCAACCCGTCGAACGACGTGAAGGTGAGATTGCCCTTCGATCCGCCGCGCCGCGCCTGATATTCCTGCTCCAGCAGCGCGACGAAGCCGTCGACGTCGTTGAAGCTGTGCTGGCGGAAGCGCGCGACCTGCGCGGATAGTGGAAGCGCGAAGCCGACGATCTTGCGGACCAGCTCGTCCTGCAGCTTGTCGATCGACTTCACCGCCGCGTCGGGGATCAGCCCGCCGTCGGCATTGGTCCAGTAGATCGAACCGTCGATCGCGCGGCGGCCGGGTGGCACAACGCCGTCGCCGGCGGGGGGCTCGGCGCTCGCTGTGCCGCGTGGCAGAACCTCGCTCATCGCCTTCCGGTCCTGAACACACTGTCGAATACGCTTTGGAACGTGTCATCCGTGGGGTGAGCCGCAGGGCGCTTCTCCAGTTCCACGGCGATCGCGCGGAGCCAGCGCTTGGTGACGAGCACCTTGTCGGTCCCGTCGCCTTCGGCGAGCCGCTTGATTTGGTCCAGGTCGATCACATCAACAGCTCCTCGGCTCAGAACAGCGCGCTGCACTTGCCACCGCGCGTTTCCAGCCAGAGCGGCGACGCCGACGGCTCCCGTCCGCCCCTGAAGGGCTGCATCAGCGCGGCGCAGATCATCTGCATCCGCTCTTCGGCCCGATCGAAATCGGCCTGGCTGAACCGGGTAGCCAGCCGCAGGTCGCCGATCAGCCGGTCGAGATCGTCACGCGGGTTCTCGAGCGCGTCGGCAAGCGCGGGGGCGGTGGCGCGCCGTTCGGGACGGGGCGCATGACCTGCGGCTGGCGTGGACTGGGGCAAGGTCGCCTCCAGAAAAGCAAAACCCGCTGACCGGGTGGGCAGCGGGTGCGGTGGATACAATTGTGGCGGGGTCGGATTTGGCAGTTTCGTGGCCATTTGGGCAGGCTCGTTTTTGTAACGGTCCTGTTTTATGGTCGGCGATCTGTCGCGAGCGCATAATCAATCGGCCGGAGCCAGATGCGGCGGCGCCAGAAATAGGCGCTGCCCGCCCACCGCCCGGGCTGCCTGACAATCCCGATGGACAATCGCCACGTCAGGCGAAATGTAACGTGGAGCCCAAGCCGGTCCCGGCTCCAGCGGATGCCGACAAAGTCGTTCACGCCTGCCACCTTTCATCGTCACCCGGCTGGTCCGCCATCAGCGCCATCACATGCCAAAGCCCGGGCCAGTTTGGGCGGAAATGCAGATCGATGATGATCGGCCCGATCCCTTGTGCGGTCCTCGGCTTCTCGCGCGTCTCCCCGATGAAATGGCCGATAGTGATACCTTTCACCACCAGGTCATGTGGAAATGCTGCCATCACAAAAATGCCCGCCCGCCTGCGCTCATAGCGTGAGCGCCTTGCAAAGTTCCAACGCCTGCGCCTTGCTGAAGCCTTCCGCGATATAGGCGTCATACAAAGCGCGGCGTGCATGAGCGATATCGGCGGCGTGCTTCGCCATGGCGGTGACGAGGATCGCCATCTCGTCCATCGCCTTGGCCATCTCCCTCGGGTCAGTCATTCCGATGCTCCCTACAAAATGCCGGCATGCGCCGCGACCAGGTCGGCCGAACTGACCTCCCGGCGGACCATGGCGTGGATCCATGTCCATTCCTCGAGCGCCTCTCTCAGGAGCCGTCGAACGCGCCGGGGATGCGCTTGATGCGTGGCCGCCGCGCGGGCGAGTCCGCTGTCGCGAACGACAATGTCCATCACCAGCGCGGCGTTGGCGCCGATCCGCGATCGCCAGCGCGAATAGGTCATCTCGTTCCACACTGCCCCCAGGGATTCGAAGAAGGCGTCGCCGTGCCGGCTCGTATCGACCCTTGTTTCAAGGCTGGCTGTGCGCACGGTCACGTCGCGCGCGATGCGTTCCGCCACCGCCCGGATCTGCGCGGCCGCGGCGACGTCCTCGATCGACAGACAGCCGCTCACATAAAGCCGCATGATCGCGCCCTGCTGCATCTGGCCGGCATGATAATGCGTTTCCGGTGTGCCGTTGCGCTTGTGGCTGAACCCGTCCAGCAGCTCCGCGCGCTCCTTGCGGAAGGCGCGCTCCTCGGCCGCGCGCTGCGGGTGCCGCTTCGCCCAGCTGCTGCGATTGCATGCATGCATGCGCTCACGACGCGCGCTGATGCTATCCGGCTTTGCGCTCCCCGCCTTGGCCCGTCCGCCTTTCCCCATGTCCCATCGCTCCCTGCTGGCGCCCATCATGGGCGCTCGCGGGATCCGGCGGCAGGCTCGAATTTGTAACGATTTCCTCGATATCCAACAGCGGCAGCGCATTGGGATGCACCAGCTCCAGCCGGTCCGGATTGACGGTCCATCCTTCCGTCTGCAGCAGGCGCAGCGCCTCTTCCCGCGTCTCGGCGGGGCGCACCCCGCGCGTCTGCCCGGGCACGCGGTGCAGCCGCCCTTCCCGCGCCAGCTTCCGGATCGCGTCCTGGACGCGAGATCGGTTGGTGCCCAGCGCCGCCGCAATCTCGCTCAGCGACGGACCGACGCCATGTTCATGATAGAAGCGCCGAATAAAGCTCAGCACCTGCAGCTTCCTGCTCGCCATGACAGGCGACAGGCGGGGTATATCGTCGATGATCCCCATGGGGGCGCCTCCCTGTGTGGGAGAACATATGGCGAAAATGGCTGAAAATCCAGTTACGTGCGGCCGCCCTTGCCCTGTTGTCGCTGGTCCATCAGGTTGAGGGGATAGGGTTGCGGTTGCCGATGCCCACGGATCAGCAACATCGTGACATGGTCGAGCGCCACCTGTTCACCGTCCAGGGTCGACGTGCCGAACCAGCCGACCGGCTTGCCATCCTTCCACGCACGCGCTTCGGCGTACCAATGGGTTCCCTTGCGCCAGGTCCGCCAGCGGAACTTCCACCCGGCTTGTCTTGCATGTTCCCTGAGTCGACTGTCATCCAGCATGAGAACATAAGAGGAACAAAATGTGCGTGCGTCAATCGGGTAGCGTTACGCTGAGACGAGCAGGCGATAGGTGAACCAGGCAACAAGCGAAAGGCCGAGGAAGAAGCCTATCATGATACGCTCCGGCCAATGTCATGCATCTCATCTCACACCGCCAATTCAGCTTTATTACGACCTCGTGACGAAAACCGTGGGCGTCTCTCAAAGATAAGTCCGGTATTTTGCGGGCGGGAATGGCGGCTTGTTTGCGAGCGTCTCCATCAATTTGAGGAATGAAGCCCTCGCATCTGGAGTCATCTCCATAAGAAACTTCGCCGCCCTGCCAACATCGACAGGCAAAGAATCACTTTGTCGATCGCCGGTGAGAATGAACAGAACATCCACGCCAGCGTCAGCCAGACTCGCAAAATAGCTGGCTCCCGGTTCTGTTTCCGCCTTCTCGTAGCGGCTCTGGGTTTGCAGGCCCACGCCTCCTAATGCGCTGAAATCAGTTTGATTCAAGCCACGCGCTTTCCGCTCACTTCTCAAACGTGCGGCCATTTCATCAAGGCTGAACAATTCTCTCTTGACCTTTACGCAATTCTGTTGAATTTTTGCACTCGGTTCCACAGTTAGGTTCATCGCACATCATGACTGAGTCTCCAACTCCGTCCGCTTTGCGGGGCGACGCTGCGCGCGGCTTCACCGCGCAGGCAGCAGCCCAGGCGAAAGCGCGTCTGACGGCGCAAGGGATCAGCTATGCGCAGTGGGCCGACGAGCACGGGTTCAGCCGACGATTGGTCTACGAAGTTTTGTCGGGACGCCGCGCATGCCGGCGCGGCGTGTCGCATCGGGTGGCGGTTGCGCTCGGGCTGAAAGACGCCCGGTCGAGCGATGATCGCTTGGAAGGTGTAAGGGCATGACCGACGCACGCACCTTCCTATTTCCGCTGCTGAGCGCCTGTCTCTCCCAATCCCCCGCCCTTTTTGGTGGATTCCCGCGACCCGTGACCCCCGGCTCCCATGCAGACCCTTTGCCGGGGTCACTGCCTGCTGCCGCCGATCTAATTCACCCCGGATCGGCGGCAGCTTTTTCTTCCGGTCGGACGGACCTGAACGTCCGGACCGACACGAACGGACGCGCCGGCCGTTCGGGGTCCAACGCAGCCTGGCCGGGCGCGAGGCCCAACCCGTTTCTTCGGGTCGCACCGAAGAAGGGAGCCGGCAAGTGACAAAGCGCCGCGCGCCGCTCTCGATCGACGCCGCCCTCGCCCGCATCGCCGGCCAACTGGAAGGCGGCTGGCAGGAAATGGCAACCGTGACCGGCTATGGAGAGCGCACCGTGCGCGGCTGGGGCGACGTCGATCGGGAAGAACAGATCAACATGCCGTCCGCGATCCGGCTGGACGTGGCCTATCAGGCCGCCGGCGGCATCGGCGCGCCCATTTTCGAGGCCTATGGCGACATGGTGCGCGCGGCCCAGGCGGAGGCGTTCGGCGACAGGCAGGAGCTCCATCTGGAGGCGATCCGCCTGATCAAGGAAAATGGCGAGGCCGAGACGGCCGTGCTGGAAGCGGCTCTCCCGGGCGCTGGCCCAGCCGAGGAAGCCAAGGCGCAGAAGGAACTGCTGGAGGTTCGATCCTTCGTCGACCGCCTGCTGCTCCGCCTTGGCCGCAAGCCGCCCTGATCCCGCCCGGCGATCCCCCGCCGATCTTTTGATCCAGTTTTGATCCACCGGCCGGCCCGGCGCTCCTGACGCGCTTTCGGGCAGGCTTTCCTGCTGCCCGGAAACCCACGATCATGATGAGCCCTGGCACATATCTGTCAAAGCGCCGCCAGGCTGCTGGCCTGTCGATCGACGACGTCGCCGCCATGGTCCACACGTCGCCGCGCCTGGGCGAGATCGACCGGCGCGCATGGATCGAGCGTATCGAGCGGGACGTCGCGGCGATCAGCCCGGACGTATCGGCGGCGCTGGCCGACGCCTTCCGCTTCTCGCGGCGCGTCCTCCAGCAGCTGATCGATCTGCGCAGCTACGGCCCCGAGGCCGTCGAGGAGCCGCAGATCTGCATGACGTGCGGCTGCTCCCAATTCGATGCCTGCCTCGATCCCGCGACCGCCACCGGCTGCGCCTGGTCGAGCCCCGACCTCTGCACAGCCTGTGTCCCTGTCTCTCCGGAAAAGGAGTCCTGACATGCCCGCACCCTTCCGCCCCCGCGACTATGCACCCCGCGACGCCGACCAGTCCTTTTGGGACGGGCCGCAGCCCCGCATGACCTTCGTGGAGGATACCGAGGCCGACATTTACGGCAGCGGCTGGTTTGCCCTTGGCGCGATCGCCATCGTCGTGGTGACCATCATCGTCCCCGGCTTCATCTACGTTGCCCAGCAAATCGGCGGAGGCAACTGATGGGCGGCAAGCGCATCCTTTCCGACGAGCAACTGGCGGAGATGGCCGATCTACGCGAGCGCGGTTGGGGCATAGGCCGGATTGCGGCTCATTTCACCAGCGGCGGGACGCCGATCAGCGCGGACGCCATCAACTGGCAATGCATGCGCCTCGGCGCCGACGCTCCGCCCCACCTGCGGGGCAAGCATACCCAGCCGAGCGCGCCATATCGGCGCGACGGGAACACCTGCCGACCGTGGTCCGCGGATGAGGACAAGCGTCTTCTCGACCTTGAGGGCAAGGGAACGAAGATCAACCAGATCGCCCGCCAGATCGGGCGGGCGAACAGCAGCGTGCGCGGCCGCCTCCTGACGCTGGCGCGCCGTGATGCTCGCCGCGAGGAGGCCACCGCATGATGTCCCCTGCGTTGGAAATTTTGCCGCCGCTTGCGGACGAGCCGGTTCCACCGTTCGCCCTCCCCGTCCTGCTGGATGACGATGGACGCGCCTGGCTGCCGCACGGCTTTCGAGCGGACATGTTCACACTGACGCAGGTTTGCGAAGGCATCGCCATTGGCTGGGCTCCCGTCCCCGAACTCGGGAAAGTCCTGCTGCACTTCATAGGGGGCAATCCCTTCGCGCCGACAGACGAGGCGTTGGCCGCGGCGCTCAGTAAACGCGGCCTGCGCAGGATGATCGCCGACCTTCAGTCGATCGAACGGCAGTGGGAGGGCGACTGATGGAAGCGGTCCCCCACCCCTATGTTGATCATCGCTTCGGCGCCCCTGCTGGTTGGGATGAAGCGCGCGACGGTTTCTGCGGTGTCTTGGAGGTCCACCTCACGACGCTAGCGGGACACCCCGCGTTCGAAAGCCTCTGGAAGCCCTCGGCCGAGGATTTGGCGACGCTCAATGCCGGTGGCACCGTCGCGCTGTACGTGCTGGGCCATGGGCACCCGCCAGTTGCCATCGGCGTTCGGTCCCCCTCCATAGCGGAGCAAGGCTGATGCGCGCCGCTCCCCGCACCACCCCCTACAGCGCGTACGAGTTGCGCCAGATGCGCCAAGCTGGTGATGCTGTGTCGCTGATCATCTCGCGATTCCAGCGTCTGGACCCGGGTATGACGCGCGATCGCGTGCGCGCCATCCTCTTCGATGGGGAGCCCGCCTGATGGTCGATCTCGCCACCGAATGCCGGCGCTTCGTCCAGTCGCCCGCCTATGCCGAAATGACGCTGCGCCAGCTCGCGCTGCTCTCCGTCCTGGCGGACGATCCCGGCCCGCACCATGTGCGCCATCTGGCGCGCACGCTCCACGTGTCGAAGCCGGTCATCACCCGTGCGCTCATCCGCCTGGAGCAAAGGGACCTGGTGCTGCGCGCCATCAACCCGCGCGATCGGCGCGACCGCTTCATCGCCTTGACCGACGCCGGTCGCGCGCTGCGATCGTCTTTCTCATCGCAGGCAAGCCATGGAGGCGCCCGCTAATGTGCCACGGCCTGCACCAGATCATCGCCTCCAGCCATGCCAAGCTCCGGCGCGGCATGACCTGGTGCAAGACATGCGGCCGGTCGGCCCACGTCAACGCGGCCGACGCGCTGCGCCACGGCTGGCCGAAATGCTGCGGCGCCACCATGACGATCGACGCGCCCGAGGAGCGAGAGGCGCTGCATGGCTGACCTCCCCTCTCGCCGCGCCTGTGGCGCCTGCACCCTGTGCTGCTCCGTCATGAAAGTGGCGATGGAGCCGCCGAAGCCGGCGCACCAGGCTTGTGGCCACTGCACCGCGCACGGCTGCGGGATCTATGTCGATCGGCCGGAACCGTGCCGCGTCTTCCAATGCGTCTGGCTCGGGTCGCAGAGCATGGGGCCGGTGGCCCTGCCTTCCGCTTTGCGGCCGGATCGCTGCGGCGTGGTGATTGAGATCAACAGCGTCGGCACGCTGATCGCCCATTGCCACCGCCCCGCGACCTGGAAGCGCGAGCCGATTCACCGCTGGCTGCTCGATCGGGCGGCCCATCTTCAGGTCATGATCGATACCGGCGCCGAAACGCTGCTGCTCGATCGCGACGGCGCGGTCGAGAAGCTCGTGTTCGTCGGCGTCAACAAGGAGACGAACGAACGCCTCTACATCCGGGAAAAGGAGCTCGCCAATGTCTGAGGCGACCGCCTATCGCCCGTCCTGTGGATCGGAGGGCGCCGACTTCATGGCGCGCTGGTGCGGCCGCTGCACGCGCGACATTGAAGGTTACTGCCGCATTTCAGCCGACACGATGGTCTTCCGCGTGACGGACTTCGAATATCCGGTGGAATGGCGCACGGATAGCGTTCACGGCCCGCGCTGCACTGCATTCGACGCCATCGATCCCATGGATCAGCCCTTTGACCCCGGCGCGGCGATCGGACTGCTGCTGTGAAGGCGAACCCGGGACATTGCCCCGCTGAGGCCGAAGGCAAGCGCGTCCGCGTCTGGCTCGCCCATGGGCGGGAGGCGTCTCATGACGACAATCCCATGGGCCCGCCGGGCTGGGCGGCCGATGGTCGTTCAGGCTGTAGCTGGGAGCTGACTGGCTCGCCGTTCGACATCACCTTCTACGAGGTGATCCAGTGAGCGAAGGCCTCCCACTCTCCTATCTCAAGCGAATAGGAGCCCCGTTTAGATGAGCCGGGAATCGATCCCCGTCATTTCGTGCGACCGTTGCCGGCTGCGCGTCGAAGTTCGTGAGGAAGGTCAGGACAACGGTTGGGGCCGGGCATGGGCCAAGGCCCCGAACGCTGATCCCGCCCGTCCTATGCCGCGATGCATCGGCGGCGAAACGTCGCAGGCGGATCTGTGCCCGGCCTGCATCGATGAACTCTTCGTATGGTGGACATCGCCCCCCGAACGCGCCGGCGCTGAAGAAATTGTCGCCCGCGTCCGCAAGAAGCCAAGCCGCCGCCGGCTTGCGGACATCATTGATCGGGCCCTGCGGGAACAGGCCACCGAATCCCTCGATGCTGTGCGGGAACAGCCGACCTCCATCCTGAGCGGCGAGATCGTCCCAGGGGCGCTGGCGGGCATAGAGATGCGCGCCAATCGGGTGGCCCGTCAGATTGGCGGAGAGATCGACTGATGTGCATCATCGCCGATATCGCCGACACCCTCGCCGCCATGCCGGCGGATCAGCGTTTCATGATCCGGCTCGGATCGAGTGGTTGGCATGCACTTCACGCTGCAGCCCGCTGGGTCGATGATGCGGCACCCAAGAAGAAAGCCGATTGGCTCGCGATCAAAGATCTTGACCGCGCCATTACGCAAGACTTCCAGGGCTGGTCACTCGAGCCTGCCGGATCATATCTGCCATGGCCACCAAATGATCATAGGCGGGCCGCCTGATGTCGCGCGTCGGCCTCGCTTTCCCGGAGATCGCTAGTCCCTGCACGTGCCCGGGCTGCCAGCGTCTCGATCAGGAATTCCCCAACGACGGGCGTCAACTCGCCCTCACCGCAACCAATCACCCCGACCCTCGTCTGCCGGCATCCCCCCTCTCAACCGCCCGGCAGGCGAAGGCGAAACGAGCCACGCGTCTCGTTTCGCCCCGCGCCGGCATCGTGCCCTGTGCCGGCGCGGGGAAATCTTCACCCACAACCCTCCCCACCAAGGAGAAGTCTACCAGGAGAAGCCCCATGTCCGTTACCACGATGACGATCGACGCGCTATGCGTCTCTCCCTTCAACGCCCGCCGGAATCAACATGATGCCAACGCTATCACCGGCATGGCAGAGTCCCTCGCCACCCGCGGCCAGCTCTATCCGCTTGTCGTGCACCCCATGCCCGCCAAGCGCGGCAAGAAGCGGTCCTATGGCGCGCTCGCTGGCGGCCGCCGCCTCCGTGCTTTCGCCCTGCTGATCGAGCAGGGCCGTCTGCCCAGCGATCATCCGATCGACGTCATCGTCCGCGACATCACGGACAAGGGCGAGCTGCACGAGCTGAGCCTGTTCGAGAACCTGGTGCGCGTCGATCTGCGCCCCTACGAAGTCTATGCCGCCGTAGCCCGTGCCCATGAGAATGGCCGCACGCTGAAGGAAATCGCGGACACAAACGGCCAGACGATAGAGACGGTCCGTCGCTGGGCCCGGCTCGGCAATCTGCACCCGACCATTTTCGCGGCGCTGGAAGCCGGGGAGATCGGCCAGGACCAGGCGAAGGCCTTTGGCGCGACGGACGACGTCGCCCTGCAGCTCCATGTGTTCGAACAGATCGCGCGCTATGAGCTCGGCGATTGGCGCCGCAACGCCGCCGAGATCCGCAAGCTGCTGAAGGTCGGCGATAGCGATCTGGAAAAGCAGCTGCGCTTCGTGGGCGAGCAGGCCTATCGCGATGCCGGCGGCCGTTATGAGCTTGACCTCTTCGCCGACGCGGCCGACCAGCGCGGCCGTGTCATGGACGAGGGGCTGCTGCTGCAGCTCGCGGACGAAAAGCTGGAATCAATCCGCAAGCGCGTCCGCCGCCAGACTGGCAAGGAACTGCGCTTCGAACCGGCGCCGCCGCGGCTGACGCTCGGCAATTACGACCAGGGCATCGACAACAGCCTGGAAATCACGGCCGAGCCCGAACCGGCCAACGCGGCCGACGCGGCTGCGCTGGCCTCCGTCGTCTATGAGATGACTCATCTTGAGTCATGGGCGGCGGCCGCGCTGGACGATGAAGAGCTAACAGACGATCTCCGCGCGCACTGCATCGCGGCGATCGATGAACATTACGAGCCGCTGGAAGCCATGCTGGCGCAGCTGCAGGATCGCATGGAGATCCCGCTGCCCGGCAGCCAGGTCTATGCCACGCTGCAGGTGCTGCAGGACGGCGAGACCGAACTGCGCTTCTGGTGGGCCAATCGCCAGGCGAAGCAGAAGGCGGAAGCGGCCGCGCGGAAGGACCCGGAAGCACCCCAGCCGAAATCGGTGTCGGCGGGGCCGATCGGCAAGCCGGTACCGCTGCCTGAAAATCGGCAGTCGCTGGCTACATCGGGCGCGGCGATCAGCCGCGATCATGGCAGCAGCGAGCGGATGGTCGCGGACAACATCATCCGGGACGAGCACGGCCTGACCATGGAAGGCATCCAGGTCATGCGATCGATCCGGCGGGAAATGCTGCGCGCCGCCCTGATCGAGGACGCGCTCACCGGGGCCAGCGATACATCCGTCGCGCTCGATTATCTCATCTGGTCGCTGGCCCGCGACCGCCTGACGGAGATCGATCTGGATCTGCCGGGCCGTTACAGCCACGAGCGAGGCATTGCGGGCCTCAGCGCCCGGTCTGAACCGATGCTTCCCAGCGTCGGCGCGCATGTGAAGCGGACGCCAGCGCACGCCACCTGGAGCAAGGCGGTGGCGGAGCTCAAGCAACACCCGTGCATCACCGCGCCGGATCTCGCCGCCGCGTTCGACGCGTTCCGCGCCGAAGGTTTCGGCTTCCGAGAAAAGGTGGCGGCGGTTGTCGTCGGCTGCGCGCTTGAGCGCTCCGCCAATGCGCCGGGCTATCAGGTCCCCCTCCATGATCGCCTGGCCGTCCTGGCAGGATTCGGGGACGCGGAAGATCAGCGCGAGCTGGTCGAGCCGACCGAGGAGATGCTCGACATGCTGCCGCGCGACAAGCGGCTGGAACTCGTCCACCCCCACGTCACAAACGCCGAATATCGCGGCCTGGAGAAGCTGAAGGCCGCGGAGCTCAGCGCGCCCGTCGTGCGCGCCCTGAAGAAGGCCGACGCATGGGTCCATCCGATGCTCCGCTTTTCGGCCGATCTCCCGGGCACCCTGGCCCGCACCTTAGAGGAGGCGGCGGCATGACGCGCAAACCCGCCTTCGCACCGCCGATCGGCAGCCTCCCCGTCCTGCAATATCTTCAGCCCACCCAGCTGAAGGTCGATCCCTCCTATCAGCGGTCTATCGAGAACGCGGCCAGCCAGAAGCTGATCGCCTCGATCGCCAGGGACTGGAATTGGGATCTGTGCCAGGTCCTGGTCGTGTCCCGCCGCGGTGATCAGGGGCTGTTCGTCGTCGATGGCCAGCACCGCCTGCAGGCGGCGCTGATGCGCGGCGACATCGCCCAGCTGCCCTGCGTGCTCGCGAATTATGATTCCTCGCAGCAGGAAGCGGCGGTCTTCGCCAAGCTGAACCGTCAGCGCACCCCGCTGAAGGCGATCGACATCTTCCGCGCGGCGGTCGCCGGGCGGGATCCGGAAGCCTGCAGGCTGATGAGCCTCATGACCCAGGCGGGCGTCCAGCTCGCCACCAGCACCAACAACGTCCATCAGGCTCCAGGGGCCGTGTCGAACATCGGCGGCATCCGGGAAGCGCAACGCACCTATGGCGACAAGTCGACGCTGAAGGCGCTGCGGATCCTCCGTACAGGGTTCGACGGTCAGGTGCTTCGCTATGCCGGTACCATCTTCGGCGGCATCGCCGGCACGGTGGGCGACGCCGAAAAGTCCGGCCATCCGGTGAGCGAAGCCCTGCTGGTCGCGGTGCTCGCCGGCGCCGACCAGGCCGACTGGTTTCGCGACATCATGGCCCACAAGGGCAAGTTCCCCGAAATGCGCCCCGCCCAGGCAGCCACCCACATCATTTCGACCGCCTATGAAGAGGCGGCCGCTGACGACGAGGTAGTAGCGGCATGATCTTTTCCAAACTGATCCGCATCGCTGCCGTCCTGCGTCGGGCGAATGGCGAGCGATGGAACACTGGCGACCTTGCCGTCTGCATAAGGGCGAATTGGGGTGAAGCGGTCCCCGAAAGCCCGAAGGTCGACGACCTGCTGCGGGTGAAGCAAGTCTGCATGAACGGCCTGTTTCTGCATTTCGAGGGGAAGCCTAGCCATCTGTGTTGGGAATCTTGCGCATTCCGCAAGGTCGTTCCCGATAACCGCGCCGCGGTCGACGAGGAATGGGTAGAGCAGCTGCAGCACCTGCGCCGGAAGGAACCGGCATGAAGGTCCTCCCCATCAGCATCCTGGATGCAACGCTCCAGGCGATCCGTGAGGGAAGCCAGGTCCAGATGCGGCGTCCCACCGGGTTGCTCTCCCGCTGCAAGCCGGGTGACTGCCTGTGGATCCGCGAGCGTTTCCATCTGGACGCGCAATGGGACGGCCTTAGCCCGACCGCCGCGGAGCGGCAGGGCGCTCGTCCCTTCTTCGCGGCCGGCGTCCTCCCGGACCAGGTCGGCCGCCGCCGCTTCGCGCGGGAACTGCCGCGGTCGTTCCATCGGTCGCACCTGCAGGTCACGGCGGTCAGGATCGAGCGGCTGCATGACCTGACCGAGGCGGATGCGCTGAAGGAAGGGGCACTGGATAGGGCGGACTTCGCCCGCCAGTGGGACGCGATCCAAGCACCAAACAGCGCGAGCCTGACCGGCGCCAAGATTCGCTGGGCCGACAATCCCCAGGTCGTGGTGCTGACCTTCGCGCATATCCCCGCGCCCGTCCCCAACGCAGCCTTCGCCGCGAGCCGGCGGGCGGTGGCATGAAATGGCACATGATCTTCGCCGCCCTCGTCGCGATCGGCGTGCTGATGCTGTTCAGCATGACCGATTTCGGCACCCTCCCCTTCATACAAGGACGACGCGATGACTGCGCAGATTTCGCAGATTGATGACGTGCCGGATCTGTCGCTGCCCGCCGGCAAGACCTGCGGCGACTGCTTCCATATCCGGCGGTGCAAGGCGATGTTCGGGCACGTCGAGACGGACACCTATTGCGATTGGTATCCGATCCGCTTTCGCGCCGCTCCGGAGGAAGGCGAGGTGACGCGATGAGGCGCATCTCCATCATCTGGCATGACCAGGTGCGCGGCACGGTCCCGGTCGCCTCCGGCATCAGGCCCCCGATCAGTCCGGAGGATCTCGCGGCCATCCCGGCAGGGCTGTTCATCAGGAGCCGCTCATGGCTCTTCGACGTGCGTCCAGGCGATTTCGTATTTGAGCTTCGGCGCGTCAATGGCCGCCCGGACGTCGTGATTGTGGCCAGCCACAAGCTCGGTCCAGGCGACATCGGCTGCATCGTGGGGTTCGAGCCCGCCGAGATGGAAGACATATGCGTTCCCGACGAGGAGATGCTCGGCCTTGCGGATCGCATCGCGGAGGGGCTGCGCAAAGATGGTCTGTGAAACCGTCAAGCTGCCGAGCGGCGGCACCGCTATCATCTGTTCGTCGCGCCGGCGGCCGCGCTGTTCATGCGGTCAGCTGGCGCCGTTTCTCTGCGATTGGAAAGTGCCGAACAAGCGGAGCGGCACCTGTGACGAGCCGCTCTGCGCCGACTGCGCCAGCTCGCCGACGGCCGACAAGCATCTGTGCCTGAAACACCAGGTCGCATTCGAAAAATGGAAGCAGGGACGAGCACGGCAATGAATGACCACCCCATCACCATTGAGATGCTGGAGGAAGGTCATCTCCTGCTGCTAGGCACCACCGGCGCCGGGAAAACCTATCAGCAGCGCGGCTTCCTAGAGCGCCTGCGCTATAACGGCCGCCGCGTGGGCGCGGTCGACAAGCTGGGCAACCATTGGGGCCTGACCCTCTCGCTGGACGGGAAGGCTGCCGGCTTCGACTTCGTCATCTTCGGCGGCAAGCGGGCGCATGTCCCGATGACGCCGCTGGATGGTGAGCGGCTCGGCCGGCTGTTCGTCGAGCGCAACATCCCGGCCATCTTCGACGTCAGCCAGTGGAAGTCGGACGAACAGCTCGAATGGATGGAGGCGTTCGCCGACGCGGTCTTCCTCCACAATGATGGGCCGCTCCACCTGGGACTGGACGAGGCGCAAAGCTGGGTGCCGCAGGGCGGCGGTGGCGACGCCTTCCGATCGGTGCTGCGCCTGGCAGAACAGGGGCGGGGAAACGGCATTCGCCTGATGATGGCCGCCCAGCGCCTCAGCCGCATCGACAAGTCCGCCGCCGGCATGGCGAGCGTCGTCGTCGCGATGCGGCAGACGGGCACGGCCGACCGAAAGGCCATGCGTGATCTGTTGGCGGCCGACGCCGATCAGATGGCGATGATCGAACGCGATCTGCCCGGCCTGCCGACCGGAACCGGCTTCGTGTGGGATCCGCTGCGCGGCACGCTCCAGGCGCACGCCTTCCCGGCGAACATGACCTTCGACAGTTCCCGCACGCCGCGCCACGGCGATGCGCCGCCGGCAGCGATCCCGGCCGCGTCGGACCTTGTCGAGGAACTGCGCGGCCTCCTTATGCCCGCTGGTGCAGCGCCAGCCTCCGCGGGCTATCCTGATGACACAATCCCGGTCGATCCGGCGGAAGCGTGGGAAAAGGGAAGCGCGATCGGATCGATGCTGCAGGAGCGTGACGATCGGATCGCGGATCTGGAGCGTGCCAACGGCTTGCTGGAAGAAACGGCACGCGAGCTGGGACGTCAGCGTGACGACCTGCTGGGTCTGCCGGAACGGATCAGCAGTTTGGCGGGCCGCTTCATCAACGACCTTCAGGCGTTGATCGAAGGGGAGCCCAAGAGACGAGTGGATGACCTCGGCTCCGTCCAAGACGCTCGAAAAATGTCCATGGACGGGCCGCAACGCACGGGCGAGACGGGTGCGAAGCGAACGGCGGCGGAACGAGTCGTGACAGCCGGAGAGACGGCTCCGACCTCCCAGCGGGAACTCCGATCATTGGCGGTTCTGGCCGCCATCTACCCCGCTGGCCTTTCGGAAGCCGCCTGGGCGGGGCGGGCCGGTCGATCGCGGAAAGGCGGCGCCTGGGCAAGCCAACGGAAACGCTATGTCGACGCGGGTCTGACGGAGAAGCGGGACGGGCGATGGTTCGCCACCGCGGACGGCGTCATCGCCGCTGCCGGTGCAGTTCCGACACTGCCGCGCCCAGGTGCGGACCTGATCGCCTGGTGGGCATCGCGTCTCGGTGCCAGTGGCAAGCTGCTTTTGACGCTCCAGGACCATGTCGGCGGCCTCAGCCGGATCGAGCTCGCGCACTTGGTGCGGATGACGGCCAAGGGCGGCGCGTTCAGCGGCGCGGTCGCCGAGCTGAAGCGCAACGAACTGATCGTCGAGCGCGACAGGCGCCTTCGTATCTCACCATCCCTAACAGGAGAAACTAGCCATGGCTGATGCTGCTGCGGCGCCGGGTTCCGCCGGCGCTGATGCCCCCCTCGTCATTCGTCCGGGCGACCGGCTTATCGATCTCAAAGAGGTGAAGGCCCGCACCTCCCTCAGCACCGCGACGATTTACCGCCGTCGCGGCCGCACTTTCCCGAGGTCCTATCCGATCAGCGAATCCCGCGTCGCCTGGCTCCAGTCTGACGTCGACCGCTGGATCCAAGAGCAGATTTCCAAGGGCCAATAGCGTCAATCACCGGCGGCATTCCGGGAGTCATTCCAGAAAATTACGGGGGCAGTTGTTATGTTTATCAATATCTTGGGCGATGAAATCGGTTCCTGTCTCCCCGACCACCTGCCCGCAATAACGCGATTTCACGTCTGGCGCGGCCTGCATCCCACTCCGGATCGGCGGATGTCAGCGGAACAGCAGCCACAAAATGATGATGATGGGAATGGGCACGCCCAGCAGCCACAGCAATATGCCTTTGCCCATCTGATCCAATCCTCATCCGTTTCGCTCCTCCTCCAACTGTCCATGCCCGGCAGATGTTCCGCCATGCCCGTCGGCGCGGATTAGGCCGTTTGGACAAATTCGGAATGTCGGGAAATGGCCGGTAGCGGACGTCAATGCTTCCCCTCCCCTTCAGGGGAGGGGATTGAGGGGTGGGGGCGTGCCCAACCCGCGAACTTAGCCTTTGAGGCACTCCCCCACCCCAACCCCTCCCCTGAAGGGGAGGGGCTTAGTGGCAGATCTCCACCCAAATCCCTTAGTCCGGCGAGTCTTGAATTCGTCCACGCCGCCTAACGAACCGCAGTTCCCAAAAGACGAAACGCCACCGCAGCCGGTCCTTCCGCGAACCGGTGGCGATGGCGTTTCAGACAAGGGCGCGCCGCCCCAGCGTCACAACTCAGAACGCATAGTCGATCTGCGCCCAGAATTTCTTCGTGTCGGCATCGCCGGTGAAGCTGGCGATGCCCTTGCGCTGGTAATCGGCATATTTGACGAGCGCGCTCAGATGCTTGTTCAGCTTCAGCGTAACCTGCGCATTATATTCGTCGCCATAATGGATGGACAGGCGATCGCTGCTGAAGCGGTGGAAGGTGAAGGACGCCACCAGCGGCCCCGCCTTGCCGACCTTCGGCACGGTATAGGCGACCCCGGCATAATAGTCCTGAATGCCGGTGCCGGGCGTCGTCAGGAACTTGTCGGCCCAGCCGTTGAACTTGTGCAGCGTGGCGAAGGGCGTCTGGAAGGCGAAGCCGCCCGCGATCCCGGTCGCGCCCCCATCCGACCCCAGCAGTTCATAGCCGCCCGTCAGCTTGAACGCGGCCACGTCCAGGCCCAGTTCGGCCGTTACGAAATCCGCCGAATAGTCGACCGGATTGGTCGCATAGTCGCTCTGCCGCGCATAGCTGGCGAGGTAGCTGAGCTTCACCTTCTTCGTGAAGGGCACCGCGCCCGCGAAACGCGCGCCATAGGTCTGGCTGCTGTTCCGGCGCAACGCCACGACCGCCTCATCCTCGTCCACCAGATAGGCGAAGCCGGTCAGCGTCCCCAGCTTGGTCTTGTAGGAGATGTTGGCGAAGACATCGTCGCCCTCAATGTCCGTCGGCCGGTTGGCCGAACCGAACTTGCCGCCGTCTATGCCCCAGATGGTCCGCGCCGCAATCGCGTAGGTGAGGTCGACCTTCAGGTTCTTGATCCCCATATATTCGACGCGCACGGCATCGAAGGTCTGCTCATTCTGCCGCCAGGCGACCGAACCGACGAAACGCTGGTCGTCCAGGTTGATCCGCTGGCGGCCCACGGTCACGACCAGCGGCTTTGTGCGGTACTGGATCTGCACCCGGTTGGCCTCGACCGTCTCCGGATCGGCGACGATGGGATAGAGCGTCTTCCCATTGACGCCGCTGTTATAATCCTCATCGATCGCCAGCGTGCCTTCGGCTTCGGCCAGGAAAGCCCAGGGGCCCTTCGAAATCTCGCCGCCTGCGCGCAACCGCATCGTCACGGCATGGGCGTCGCGGCTGCTGCTGAGCGGCGCGGGACCGGCCTGATCGACCGTCTCGTACCGCAGGCGCGCCTCCACGATGGGCTTGAACACGACATCCTGCGCCAGCGCCGGCGCCGCGACCGCGGACAGTCCCATTATTGGGGCCGACGCCGACAACAGGAAAGAAACCTTCTTCATAAATCCCCCTTCATTTGCTCCCGATGGCTTTTCTGGGCCTATTCAGGGCATCCTCTCCAAACCGGATTTTCAGGCGGCGAGCGTCGCCGGATTGCGGTAACGCTCGTGCAGGAAGTGGATGACGGCGGAGCGCGCCTCCGCATATTCGAGCGTGTCGATGGCCTCCAGCCGGTTGCGGGGCCGCGCCAGCGTCACGGCCCGGTCCTCGCCGATCCGCGCCGCCGGGCCGTTGGTCATCATGACGACCCGGTCGGCCAACAGAACCGCCTCGTCGACGTCATGGGTGATCATCAGCACCGTGTTGTTGAGCCGCGCCTGCAAATCCATGACCACATCCTGCAACGCCGCCCGCGTCAGCGCGTCCAGCGCGCCGAACGGCTCGTCCATCAGCAATACGCGCGGGTTCATGGCGATGGCGCGGGCGATGCCGACGCGCTGCTTCATGCCGCCGGACAGTTCGCCGGGGCGCTTGGCGGCGGCATGGGTCATCTGGACCAGTTCCAGATTGTGCATGACCCAATCCCTGCGCTCGGCCTTGCTCTTGCCGCCCGCCGTCTTGTCGACCGCCAGGCGGACATTCTCCTCGACCGTCAGCCAGGGCAGCAGACTGTGGTCCTGGAAGACCACCGCCCGGTCCGGCCCCGGCGCGTCGACCAGTTCGCCATCGAGGAAGATCGCCCTCCGCGTCGGCTTGACCAGCCCGGCGACGGCGTTGAGCAGCGTCGACTTGCCGCAGCCCGAATGGCCGATCAGCGCCACGAACTGGCCCTTTTCAACCTCCAGGTCGATCCCATCGAGCGCGCGGAAGCGCCCTGCCCTGGTCGGAAATTCGACGGTGATGCCCTCTAGCGCGAGATAGCTGCGCTGTTTCATGACAATGCCCTCCCCTTCTCAGCCTGCGCGGCCGATGATGCGGCCCGCAAAGGCGACGATGCGGTCCAGCGCGAAGCCCACCATGCCGATCCAGATCAGCGCGACGATGGTGTCGGTCAGCAGCGAGCTGTTGTAGCTGTCCCAGATGAAGAAGCCGACGCCGGTGCCGCCCTGCACCATTTCGGCGGCGACGATGGCGAGCCAGCTCATGCCCACGCCGATGCGAAGGCCGGTGAACATGTGCGGCACGGTGGCGGGCAGCATGATGCGGACGAAATATTCGACCGGATTGAGCGCCAGCACCTTGGCGACGTTGCGATAGGCGACCGGCAGCGTCTGCACGCCCGCCGCCGTGTTCAAGATGATCGGCCAGATCGCCGTGATGAAGATCAGGAAGATCGCCGAAGGCTGCGCCTGCTGGAAAATGGCGAGGCTGATCGGCAGCCAGGCCAGCGGCGGCACGGTGCGCAGCACCTGGAACAGCGGGTCGAGGGCGCGGAAGGCGAAGACGCTCTGCCCGATCAATATGCCCAGCGCCACGCCGATCACCGCCGCGATGCTGTAGCCGATCAGCACGCGGCTGAGGCTGGTCAGCACATGCCCGGCAATGCCGACATCGCCCCCATCCTGGATGCTGAAATGCGTGAAGCCGATCTCCACGCCCTTGAACGGGTGGATGATCACCTCATGGCTTTCCTGCCATACTTTGAGCGGGCTGGGGAAAGTCGCGTCCGGCGATCCGCAGAGCAACTGCCAGAAGGCCAGCAGCACGGCGATCATCACCATGGTCGGCAGCATGCCCGCCGCCAAGGACCGGGCGCGGCGCACCAGCGGGTGCACCGGCGCGGCCACCGGCTCGAAGCTGCGGCGGGCGATGGCTTCTTCGGGATAGGGCACGATGACCCCCAATTCGGCGGCGGCACCGCCGGCCGAAGCCGACGGTCCACCATTTTTGCTGGGCGATGGCGACGCCATGCTGCTCTCCTTGCTCATCTGGCCTTGCTCATCAGATCCGCTTGATCGCTAGGCTGGCGAGATAGGCCTTGGGATTGGCGGGGTCGAAGGTCTTTCCATCGAAGAATTTTTCGACCCCCCGGCTGTCGCTGGCAGGCCCCTTGCCGCCCAGCATCGCGGCGGCCTTGCGCCAGATGTCGGACCGATTGACCTTGGCGATCACGCCCTTGGTGTCGAGCGACATGGGCAGCTTGCCCCAGCGCTGGTTTTCCGTGAGGAACCAGAGATCGTGGCTCTTGTAGGGAAAGGAGGCATAGCCCGCGAAGAACTTCATCTTGAAGGCCGCGTTCGGGAATTTGCGCCCGTCGCCCATGTTGAAATTGCCCTGCAAGCGGTCGGCGATGTCGGTGATCGGGCATTTCAGATAATCGCGACCCGCAATCGTGCCCGCCAGCCGGGTGATGTTGCCCGGATTGTCGGCCCAGCGCTGCGCCTCGATGATCGCAGCCGTGATCGCCTGCGCCGCCCTGGGATATTTCGCCACCCAGTCGGACCGCATGGCGAAGCTCTTTTCGGGATGGTTCATCCACATCTGGCCGGTCGAAACGGCGGTGTAGCCAAGCTGCTGCGCGACCAACTGGTCGTTCCACGGCTCGCCCACGCAGAAGGCGTCCATGGTGTCGGCCTTCATGTTCGCGACCATCTGCGGCGGCGGGACGGTGATCAGTTCCACATCCTTGTCCGGGTCGATCCCGCCGGCCGCCAGCCAGTAGCGCAGCCACATGTCATGGGTGCCGCCGGGGAAGGTCATGGCCATGGTGATCTTCTTGCCCGCGCCCTTGCGCTGGGCGATGACGCCCTTCATCTTGGCTGCGTTCATGTCCGCCTTGGCGCCCAGATATTCCTTGGACACGGAGATGGCCTGGCCGTTGACGTTCAGGCGGGCGAGGATGCTCATCGGCGTCGCCTTGCCGATGGCGCCCAGCGTCAGTAGATAGGGCATGGGCGTCAGGATATGCGCGCCGTCAATGCCGCCGCCGCCGCTGCCCAGCACCAGATTGTCGCGGGTCGCGCCCCAACTGGCCTGCTTCGTCACCTGCACGTCGGGCATGCCATATTTGGCGAAGAAACCCAGTTCCTTGGCGATGATCAGCGGCGCCGCGTCGGTCAGCGCGATGAAGCCCAGCTTCGCGCCCGTGACCTCCGGCCCCGTACCGGCCGCGAACGCGCCCGACGGAAAGGCCTGCTGCACCGCGGCGAACAGCGCCGCCGTTCCACTCGTCTTCAGCAGTCCGCGCCGGTCGACGCCATGCCGATTATCCCCCTCTGCCATTCCCCAATGCCCTTTCCTTGTTGATCGTGACCGCCGGAAGCAGTGCGCGACCGGCCATCGCCGGAAGCGGTCCAGCGTGCGAAATCGATGTCGAAAGCCGCCCGGCGGCATCCATGCCGCCAGCGAAAATCAATAAAAAAAGCCGCCGGAACGCAGGTCATTGACCTTGTCCAGGCGGCGTCATTGCCATGTCGGTCCTTAGAAGGACCGCAGTCGAACCCTCGCCGTCATCGGCAGGTTCAACCTATGTGTCGAAGCGCCCATGCTTCGACGGGTCGAAAACTGTCACCGATTGCTCCGAGTCGCAAGCGAAATTTTTGCATTGCACAAACTGCAATCGCTCCGCCTTTTCCTGCATTCGTCCGCAGGCAGCACGGAACCATGCATGCCCGCCCAAGACAGAATGCGCCACGGTGATCGAAGCGAAGGGATTTGGTGGGCCCGGCAGGACTCGAACCCGCAACCTAGCCGTTATGAGCGGCCAGCTCTAACCATTGAGCTACAGGCCCCACCTTGTTGCCCGGATAGGCAGCATCAGGCCGCTTGGCAAGCCTGTCCTCGCGGTTGGACCGCCTTGAGGAAGGCGTCGAGCGTCGCGGGTCGGACATTCCGCTTGTCCAGATGATCGAGCACTGCGTCCCACCAGCCATAGAAGGCTGTCCTGTCGGCCTCGTCGCGCACATAGCGCGTATGCCCCGGCTCCAGCGTCGGGGAATGGAAGCTGAAATTCAGCACCGGCGCGCCTTCCCGCAGCAAGGCGTCGATCGCGGCGATGGCCTCCTGCGCGCCGATGCCTTCGGGCGTCAGCGGTATGCGGCTCAACATCCCGGTTCGCGCCAATGCGCCGGCCACCGGCCCCATGCGCTGCACGGTCCGGTACAGCCGCTCGCCGCCCACGCGCAGCAGGCCGGCAAAGGCGGTGGACAGCGGCAGCTCCACCAGGCTCCGTCCCGGTCCGGCCCAATAGGGATATTGCGGCAGGCCTTGGAAATCCGGGCCATATTGCGCGCTGTAATCGAATCGGCTGCGCACCGAACTGTCCAGCCGGAACCCCGCCTCCTCCAGCAGGCGGGCGCTGTTGGGCCCGACGCCGTAGCGGCCGGCCCGGTAGGCGACGGGCCGCGCGCCGAAGCGTTCCGCGATCCGCTGGCACAGCGCTTCCAGCTTCGCTCGCTCCACCGCCTCCGGCAGAAAGCCGACATAGCTGTTGGCGGCCGTCACCTCCTCGACATGCGGCGGATTGACCCAGGGATGGAGATGCGCGCCGATGTCGGCCGCGCCGTCGGCCAGCCAGCGTCCCATCATCGCCGCCGCCGCGTCGCTGTCGACCACCGGATAGTCTGTCACATAGACGGGCTTCACCCCGGCGGCCGCGAAATAGGCCTGGCCGCGTTCCATCCCCTGCAACGCCGTCACGCCATGGCCCGTCCGGCGGAAGGGGGCGTTCCAGTCGAACTCCTCCTCCGTATCCACGAACAGCATGAAGCGCGTGCCGAAATCCGGATCGAGCATGATCCTGTCCTCCGCCGCCGGGACGCGGAGCAGGTTGCCGTCATGGGAAAGCGTCGTCATCCCGTCACCGCTACCCTGATTTGGTTGCGATAGGGTTTCCCCCGGCGCATCAGGCGCTGCCGACGGCGTCCTCCGTCTCCGCCATGGCCGGCACGGCGAGCAGGAAGCGGCCCGGTTCGATGTCCAGCGCGCCGCCGCACCCGGTCGCCAGGCTGCGGATCAACCGCAGGGAAAAGCCCAGGCCCAGCAGCGGCCCGTCCGCCCAATTGCCGTCCGGCATATAGCCGGGATCGAGCAGCCGCTCCTCCTCCATTCCCGCCAGCGTCGACGGCCGGTCGATGGCCAGCACCACGCGGCCTTCCGCCCCGTCCGGCTGATACCAGCAGGCGCCGGTCAACGCTTCCCCCGCCGGCGAGACGGAGATCAGCGTGCGCAGCAGATGCTGGATCATCCGCTCCCCCTGCACCGGGTCGATCCGCACCATCGGCAGGCCCCGCGCCATGGCGATGTCGATCTGCGCGCCGTCGCCCTGTTCGCGGAAGCGGGTCGACACCTGCGTCACCAGAAGCGCGGGATCGATTGCGCGGGGCGGCTCGGTCCCGCCCTCGCCCCGCGACACCCGGGCCGCAAGGTCCAAATCGTCGAAGGCCGTCAGCAAATGCCGCGCATCCACCGCGATCTTGCCCGCCATGTCGCGATATTCAGGACCGGCCGGACCGAACAGCTCCTGCTCTATGATCTCGGCAAAGCCCAATATCGCATTCAGCGGCGTGCGCAGTTCATGCACCAGTTGCCGGATCGAATCGGCGGACAGGCCCGCGATGGACACGGGTTCGGCACGCGGTTCGGCGGCGACTTCGTGGAGATAGGGCCGCCGCGCCTGCCCGCGATAGCCCTGGAAGCGGCCGGAGCGCGGATCGAAAAAGGGCGTCGCCGACAGCCGCCACTCGCCCGCCATGGTGCCGCCGACGATCGTATAGCGGCCGTTCTGAAAACCGCTGCGCCGCATGAAGGCGCCCGCGACATGGCCGTCCGGGCCGCTGCCGCCTTCCAGCGCCGTTTCATTGAGCGCAAGGCCGATCAGCGCCGCCCGCGGCCCCTGGTCGATCCAGACGATCGTCCCTGACGCATCGGTTTCGAAGGCGAAGGCGCGCGGGCCGGCGATGGCGGGGCGTTGCGGCGCTTCGTCCGCGTCGCCTGCGCGCCGGGCGCTGGTGAAGCGCGCTATCCGGTCGACCAGGTTGCGGATCTGGCTGCGGTCTTCCTCCGCCGGCTCGGCCGGGGCCGGATCGACCGGGGGATCGGCAGGAACGATCATCGCCTCTGTCAGCAGCATGTCTTCCTGCTCGACGACGACATCGCTGGTCAACACCAGGTCGGTCGCGCCGAAAGCCTCCAGCCCCTGCAACGTCGCGGGGCCAAGGTCGCGCCGCGACCGCAGCACGCCGCGCGCCGTGGGCGTCAGGCGGGGCAACATCTCCACCCAGGCCGCATCGGACAGGCGCGCGCGGGACATGGCGGCGGCCGCGATCGCCGGGCGATCATTGGCGAAGAATTCGACCAGCCTGGGCGACCGCAACCGCCCGCCCAATTCCACCACGGTCGCGATCCGCTGCGTTTCCGACAGCTTGGGCAACAGTCCGGCCAGCCGTTCCAGCAGGGCCGCGCGCTCCGCATCGGACATGATCGGACGGTCATGCCGGTCATTTTGCGCCAGCAGATCCACGCATTGCCGCCACAAGGTGACCGCGCCCAGGCCGCTGCGTCCTTCCGCGGCGAGAACCGTCTGCATGAGATCGTTGAAGCGCACCAAAATTCCCCAAATTCCAGCCCCGGCGCAGCGCTGAACAACCTTCGCCGGAGAGATCGTTACACAGGAATAATGCTTCGGGCCGCAAAGGGGAAGGGCCGCGGACGGGTTCTTATGCGAACGTCGCATAGTGGGACAATTGCATTGTCCTGAAATATTATTATGGTAACGCCATATTAACAGGCAAGGAAATAAGCGGAATAATGGCCGGCCCCAATATTGACGACATCGACCTCCAGATCCTGGGCGAATTGCAGGATGACGGCAGGATGACCAATGTGGAGCTGGCCCGCAAGGTGGGCCTGACGGCTCCCCCCTGCCTGCGCCGCGTCCGCGCATTGGAGGAAAGCGGCGCCATCAGCTCCTACCATGCCGTGGTCAACCCATCGATGCTGGGCTATACCATCACGGTCTTCGCTATGGTCAGCCTGAAAAGCCAGGCCGAAGCGGACCTCAAGGCGTTCGAGGACCATATCGCCACCCTGCCGGAGGTGCGCGAATGCTATATGCTGAACGGCGAGATCGACTTCATTCTGAAGGTGGTGGCGAAGGATCTGCAAAGTTTCCAGCAGTTCCTGACGTCAAAACTGACGCCCGCCCCCAATGTCGTGAGCGTGAAGACCTCGCTCACCATCCGCACATCGAAGAACCTGCCGGGCGTGCCGCTCCCGGTTTGAGAAATCCCTGGTTGGCGAGCGGAATGGACCATGAAGGAAATGGACCAGTCGTCGCCTTGCCCACCTATCCCGCAGCCTTGACGATTTCGGCCCAGGCCGCTTCGTCGATCACTTCGATGCCCAGAGCGGCGGCCTGTTTCAGTTTGGAGCCCGCGCCGGGGCCTGCGACGACCAGGTCGGTCTTGGCGCTGACCGATCCGGCAGCCTTGGCGCCCAGGCGTTCGGCCTGCGCCTTCGCCTCGTCGCGGCTCATGGTTTCCAGCTTGCCGGTGAAGACGACGGTCTTGCCCGTGACCGCGCTGGCGGTGGTTTCGACCACATAGTCGGGCGGGGAGACTTCGCTCAGCAGGTCGTTCCAGACCTCCACATTATGCGGTTCGTGGAAGAAATCGGCCAGCGCGTGGCCGACCGCCGAGCCGACATTCTCGACCCCGATCTGTTCGGCGATGGCCTTGTCCAGGCGGTTGCGGAAGCGGCTTTCCTCCTCCCCCTCCGCAGGCTGCGCGGCGTCGCGCAGGCAGATGATCTCCAGCGCGAGGGCGTGGATCGCCGCCAACCTGGTATAGCGTTTCAGCAGGTCGCGGGCCGTCACCGCGCCGATATGGCGGATGCCCAGGCCGAACAGCAGGCGGGCGGCGTCGGGCTGGCGCTTGGCCTCTATGGCAGCGAGGAGATTGTCGACGGATTTCTCCTTCCACCCCTCCCGACCCAGCAGGTCGGCGCGGTGCGTCTTCAGGCGGAAGATGTCGGCCGGTTCCGCGATCCAGCCGAGGTCGAGAAATTCCTCTATGCTCTTTTCGCCCAGCCCCTCTATGTCGAGCGCGGCGCGGCTGACGAAATGGCGCAGCCGTTCGAAACGCTGGGCGGGGCAGATGAGGCCGCCGGTGCATCTGATGTCGACCTCCCCTTCCTCGCGCACGGCTTCGGACTGGCAGACGGGGCAATGGTCGGGGAAGGCGAAGGGCGCGCGCGGATCGTCGCGGGTGAGGTTGTCGACCACCTGCGGGATGACGTCGCCTGCGCGCTGGACGACGATGCGGTCGCCGGGGCGCACGCCGAGGCGGGCGATCTCGTCCGCATTGTGCAGGGTGACGTTGGAGACGACGACGCCGCCGACGGTGACGGGGGTCAGGCGGCCGACCGGGGTCAGCTTGCCGGTGCGGCCGACCTGGATGTCGATGGCCTCCAGCGTCGTTTGCGCCCGTTCGGCGGGGAATTTATGGGCGATGGCCCAGCGCGGCGCCTTGGCGACGAAGCCCAGGCGCTGCTGCCAGTCAAGCCGGTCGACCTTATACACCACGCCATCGATGTCGAAGGGCAGTTCGGCGCGGGCGGCTTCGATGGCGCGATAGTGGGCGATCAGCGATTCCAGCGTGTCGACGCAGGTCAGGCGGTCGGAGACGGGCAGGCCCCAGCTTGCGATGGCCTGCATGACGCCGAGCTGGGTTTCGGCGGGGACGGCGCTGACTTCGCCCCAGCCATGGGCGAGGAAGCGTAGCGGGCGGCTGGCGGTGACGGCGGCGTCCTTCTGGCGCAGCGAACCGGCGGCGGCGTTGCGGGGATTGGCGAACTGGCGGGCCTTTTCGGGGTCTTCGGCTTCGGCCAGCAGGCGTTCGTTCAAGGCCACGAAATCGGCCTTGGCCATATAGACTTCGCCCCGGACTTCGAACAAGTCGGGGACGGTGTCGCCGGTCAGGCGCTCAGGGATGTCGGCAATAGTGCGGACATTGGCGGTGACGTCCTCCCCCGTCGTGCCGTCGCCCCGCGTGGCGGCGAGGACCAGTTCGCCCTTTTCGTAGCGCAGCGAGCAGGACAGGCCGTCGATCTTGGGTTCGGCGGTGAGGGCGACGGGGGCGTCTTCGGGGAGCGCGAGGAAGCGGCGGACACGGGCGATGAATTCGGCGATGTCCTCGTCCGCGAAGCCGTTGTCGAGGCTCATCATGCGGACGGCGTGCTGGACCTTCTTGAGGGCGGAGGTGGGGGCCGCGCCGACCTGGGCGTTGGGGGAATCGCTGCGGACGAGGTGCGGGAAGGCAGCTTCGAGCGCATTATTCTCGCGGATCAGCGCGTCATAGGCGGCGTCGGTGATCTCCGGCTGGTCCTGATCATGATAGAGCCGGTTGTGGCGCGCAATCTCCCGCGCCAGGCGCATGAGGCGATTGGCGGCTTCGGCTTCGGTCATGGACGTAAGGTCGGTCATGCGCCTGTCTTTAGCGTCGGCCTTTGCGCACGGGTAGCGGATATTCTGGGTCCGCGGGGGAACAGGGTTGTCGAAATGGTTATTGGTGAAAAGAGGAATGTCGGCTTAACGACGAGCCGAGGCCGACAATTGACAGAAACACATCGGCATTATCCGATGTGTTATTGACCACCCGCATTCCATCGGATAATTCCGATGCATGGAAACTGAAGCGGCGCTCTCAATTCTTGCGGCTCTCGCGCATCCAACCCGCCTGGCGACCTTCAGGCTGCTGGTTCAGCATGAGCCGGAAGGCCTTTCGACCGGGCAGTTGGCGGAAGCTGGCGGGCTGAGCCAGAGCACATTCTCCACCCATCTGGCGGTCCTGGTAAAAGCCGGGCTGGTCGTTCCCGAAAAGCGCGGGCGACGGCAGATACAGCGAGTCAGCATCGATGCGTTGCGCGGCCTGATGATCTTCCTCGCCAAAGACTGTTGCGGGGGGCGCGCCGAACTGTGCGAGCCGCTGCGCGCCGAACTCGCCTGCTGCTGAAGGACCAGGGCGTGACCGACATCGTCATCTATCACAATCCGGAGTGCGGGACGTCGCGCAACGCGCTCGCGATGATCCGCAACGCCGGAATGGAGCCGCATGTCGTCGAATATCTGAAGACGCCCCCCGCAAGGGCGCTTCTTGTCCAGCTCATCGAACGCGCCGGCATGTCGCCTCGCGACCTGCTGCGCGAGAAGGGCACGCCCTATGCCGAACTCGGCCTGGATGACGAGACGCTGACCGACGACGCCCTTATCGACGCGATGATGGCGCACCCGATCCTCATCAACCGGCCGCTGGTCGTGACGCCGCTGGGCGTGAAGCTGTGCCGCCCGTCGGAGGCGGTGCTGGACATTCTCCCCGCGCAGCAGCGCGGCGCGTTCGCGAAGGAGGATGGAGAGCAGGTCGTCAACGCGGACGGCAATCGCATTCGACCGGCATGAACCACCGCGCTGTTCTGGCCGAGGCGCTTGGCAGCCTGCTGCTGTTTGCGACCGTCATCGGGTCCGGGATCATGGCCGAGCGCATCGCGGGCGGGAACATCGCCATCGCGCTTCTGGGCAACACGCTGGCGACCGGCGCGATCCTGTTCGTGCTGATCACGATGCTGGGGCCGGTGTCGGGCGCGCACATGAATCCTGCCGTCACGTTCGTCATGTGCATGCGCGGCCACATACGCATCGACGCGGCGCTGGCCTATGCCGCCGCCCAGTTGGCGGGCGGGATCATCGGCGTATGGCTGGCGCATCTGATGTTCGACGTCCCATTGCTCCAGCTATCCGCCAAGTTGCGCGGCGGCGGCGGGCAATGGGCCGGTGAGGCCATCGCTACCTTCGGTCTGGTTCTGACGATCATCGGAACCGTGCGGATGCGCCCGGAAAGCGTGCCGATCAGCGTCGCCCTCTATATCGTGGCCGCCTATTGGTTCACCTCTTCCACCAGCTTCGCAAACCCCGCCATCACCCTTGCCCGATCGCTGAGCGACAGTTTCGCCGGGATCGCCCCATCCTGCGTGCCTGCATTCGTCGCCGCGCAGATGGGCGGCGCGATCACCGCTCATATCGTCAGCGGACTCGTCTTCCCCGCAGCCCCGCAAAACGCCGCCCTTGCCGATGGGCCGTGACCGCTTGCCGGCAACGGCGCTCCTTACACGAATGACTGCAAGTGGTTGCTTGCGGCCGGGCTACTTCGGGAACGCGGCTGCTTTATAGCTTTTCCAGCAGGCGTTCGGCCTGGGCGCGGGCTTCGGCTGTGATTTCGGCGCCTGAGAGCATGCGGGCGATTTCCTCGCGGCGTTCGCCGTCGCTCAGCGCATGGACGCCAGTGCGGGTGACGGTGCCATCGCTGGATTTGGCGATCAGCATATGGCCGGCGCCGCGTGCGGCGACTTGCGGGCTGTGGGTGACGACGAGTATCTGGTTGGTTCGGGACAGACGGGACAGGCGCTCCCCGATGGCAGAGGCTACGGCGCCCCCTACCCCGCGGTCGATCTCGTCGAAGATCAGCGTGTCCGCGCCGCCCTGCTCCGCCAGCGCGACCTTGAGCGCGAGGATGAAGCGGGAGAGTTCGCCGCCAGACGCGATCTTGACCAGGGGGGCGAAGGGCGCGCCGGGGTTGGTGGATATTTCGAATTCCACCCGGTCCATGCCGTGGGGGGCCCATTGCCCCTCCTCCTGCGGCGCGACGACGGTGCGGAAGCGGGCGGCGTCCAGTTTCAGCGGGGCGAGTTCGGCGGCGACGGCGGCGTCCAGCTTTCCGGCGGCTTGTCGGCGTTCGGCGGAGAGGGACTGGGCGGCTTCGCGATAGGCGGCGGCCTTCGCCTTCACATCGGTTTCCAGGGCGGCGAGATGGTCTTCCCCGCCCTCTATGGCAGCCAGTTTCGCGGCCATCTCGTCGCGCAGGGCGGCGAGGTCGTCGGGTTGGACCTGATGCTTGCGGGCCAGGCCGCGCAGGTCGAACAGGCGGGTTTCGATGGCGTCGAGGCGGGCGGGGTCGAAGCTCAAGGCCTCGGCGGCTTCGTTGAGGCGGTCCTCCGCTTCGCTGGCTTCGATGACGGCGCGGTCGAGGGCGGCGAGGACTTCGGCCAGCGGTTCATATTCGCTGACGATGCGGTCGAGGCGGCGGGCGGCCTGGCGCAATTGGGCGAGGCCGCCGTCGGAGCCGGTGAAGCATTCGGTGACGGCGGAAAGGTCGTCGGAGAGGCGCGCGCCCTTCTGCATGGTGGCGCGTTCTTCGGCCAGCGTGGCTTCTTCGCCGGGTTCGGGGGCGAAGCGGGTGAGTTCGTCCACCGCGTGGGTCAGGTAATCGCGGTCGCGGGCGGCGGTCTCGACGCTGGCGCGGCTTTCCGCGAGGCGGTCGGCGGCGGCGCGCCAGGCGTGATAGGCTTGGGCGACCGCGCCCGTGTCGCAGCGGCCATAAGCGTCGAGCAGGGCGCGGTGGCCGCGTGGGTTGAGCAGGCCGCGGTCGTCATGCTGGCCGTGGATTTCAACGAGGGCGCTGCCGAGGTCGCGCAGCAGGGCGGCCGAGCAGGCCTGATCGTTGACGAAGGCGCGGCTGCCGCCGTCGGCCTTGACGATGCGGCGGATGATCAGCGGTTCGCCCGGTTCGATGTCTATGCCGTTGTCGGCCAGCAGGTCGATGGCGCGATGATCGGCGCGGGGCGTGTCGAAGGTGGCGGCGACGCTGGCCTGCGCTTCCCCGTTGCGGACGAGGCCGCTGTCGGCGCGGGCGCCCAGCGCGAGGCCGAGCGAATCGAGCAGGATCGACTTGCCCGCGCCGGTCTCGCCGGTCAGCACGCCGAGGCCAGACCCGAAATCCAGGTCCAGCGCCTCGATCAGCACGACATTGCGGATGGAGAGAGCGGTCAGCAAGGCGTCAAACTCCCCCCTCCCTTCCAGGGAGGGGCCGGGGGTGGGTGTGCCGCGCCAGCGGCGCTTCTTTCAACGCCAGGGCGGAACGCTCGCTTTGCTCGCGGCCCACCCCTGGCCCCTCCCGCCTGCGGGAGGGGAATAATTCAGGTCAGGCTTTGTTCGGATGTTCGCGCATCAGCTTGTGGCTACGCTCATACCATTTCGAACCCGGATAGTTGCGGCCCAGCACGGCGGCGGCCTTCTGCGCTTCGGCGGGGATGCCGAGCGAGAGATAGGATTCCACCAGGCGCTCCAGCGCTTCGGGGGTGTGGGTGGTGGTCTGATATTTGTCGATCACGGTGCGGAAGCGCAGCGTGGCGGCAAGCCATTGGCCCCGGCGCTGGTAGAAGCGGCCGATCTCCATCTCCTTGCCCGCGAGGTGATCGTTGACGAGGTCGAGCTTCAGCCGGGCGTCGGCGGCGTAGCGCGTGTCGGGATAGCGGCGGATCAGTTCGCCCAGCGCGTCCAGCGCCTGTTGCGTCACCTTCTGGTCGCGAGTGACGTCGGCGATCTGCTCATAATAGCAGAGCGAGATCAGATAATAAGCGTAGGGCGCGTCCTTGTTACCGGTGTGGATCGACAGGAAGCGCTGCGCCGCGCCGATCGATTCCGGATAATCCTTGTTCATATAATAGCTGAAGGCGGACATGAGCTGCGCCCGGCGCGCCCAGGGGGAATAGGGATGCTGGCGCTCCACCTCATCGAACAGGGCGGCGGCGAGCTTGTACTGCCCGCGATCCAGGCGATATTTGCCCGCATTGTAGAGCGTGGACACGTCGCGGGCGACATATTGGGTGTCGGCCTTGTTCTTCGACGTCGCGCAGCCCGACAGCAGGGCGGCGAGCAGAAGCGGTGCGGTAGCCGCGCCGATGCGCGTCATGGTTTTCGTCAGCATGGCCGGGTCATAGCCGAGGGAATGGCCCTCGCCAAGCGGCAGAATGGAGGGGATGGGTCACTATGCGCGGACGGGCAGGTCGAGCCGGGCGGTCGCGCCGCCCTTCGCCGCGGGCTGAAGCGAGAAGCGGCCGTTCAACTGACCGGCCAGCGCGTTGGAAATGCGCAGGCCCAGGCTCTGGCTGGAGCCGGGGTCGAAATCGTCCGACAGCCCCTTGCCGTCGTCGGTCACGTTCAGGGCGATGGCGCCGTCCGTCACGTCCAGGCTGACCGATATGCTGCCGCCCCGGTGCGGCAGGCCATGTTCGATGGCGTTGCTGACCGCCTCCGTCACGATCAGCGCGAAGGGAACGGCGATGTCGGGCTTCAGGATCAGGTCTTCGGGCGCGTCGATGGTGAGCGCGATGTCTTCGCGGCCGCTGGCCTCCAGCACGTCGGCGGTCAGGGTCGACAGGAAGGCGCGGATATTCTGCCCCTGCCCCGACGGATTGTAGAGGGCGCGGCTGATGCGGCCGACCAGCGCCAGCCGGGCCGAGGCGTCGTCCAGCGCGCGGCGGGCCAGATCATGGTCGACATGGCGCCGCTGGAGCGAGAGCATGGCGGCCACGACCTGAAGATTGTTGGACACGCGATGTTGCAGTTCATGGAACAGCAATTCGCGGTTTTCGGCCAGGGCGTGGCTGCGTTCGCGTTCGACGGCCAGGTTGAAATTGGCCTTTTGCAGGAAATGGATGAGGGCGATGTCCACGGCCACCACGGCGGCATACAGGCCCAGGGCCAGCACGACCCCCATGTTGAACGGCAGGCTCATGCGCGGCGGGATGAAGAAATACCAGGACAGCAGGCCGCACAGCAGCCCCGCATAGATGCCCGGCCGCACCCCGAAGAGGAAGGAGGACAGGATGACCGCCGGGAAGAAGGAAACGAAGGGATAGCCGATGGGCAGGATGATTTCGGCGGCGCTGCGAATGGCGAGCGCGGTCAGGCACAGGCAGGTGGTCAGGAAATAGGCGTGCCAGGGTCTTCGCAGGATGAGCGGCAGGCGCTCCACGAATCTTTCGTTCTTGCGCCGCATAATTCCCCCCCGAAACCTATTGTTACAGTAACATAACTTTCGCGCTCGCCAATTGATTGAGATCAGGAAAGAAGCCGATCCAAAGAAAAGGGCGCCCGGATTGTCCGGACGCCCTTCTTTTTTGCTTGTCGGCTGAGGGCCGCGATCAGTCCTGGGTCAGGAAATCGGGCAGACCGGCGTTGGAGCCGTCGTCGCCGCCCCTGCCGCCTTCGCCACGCGGGCCGCGATCACGGCGGGGGCCGCGATCACCGCCCCGGTCGCCACCGCGTCCGCCACGGTCGCCGCCGTCACGGCGCGGGCCACGGCCACGGTCCCCACGGCCTTCGCCGCGGTCGCCACGGGGTTCGCGCGGGGGACGGGTGTCCTCCAGTTCCTCGCCGGTTTCCTGATCGACGACGCGCATGGACAGGCGAACCTTGCCGCGCGGGTCGATTTCGAGAACCTTGACCTTCACTTCCTGGCCTTCCGACACGACGTCGGTCGGCTTTTCCACGCGCTCATTCTTCATTTCGGAGACGTGGACGAGGCCGTCCTTGCCGCCCATGAAGTTCACGAACGCGCCGAAGTCGACGATGTTGACGACCTTGCCGGTGTAGATCTTGCCGACTTCCGCTTCCTCGACGATGCCGAGGATCCACTTCTTGGCGGCTTCGATCTGGTTGATGTCGGACGAGCTGATCTTGATGATGCCCTCGTCGTCGATGTCGACCTTCGCGCCGGTTTCCGCGACGATCTCGCGGATGACCTTGCCGCCGGTGCCGATGACGTCCCGGATCTTCGACTTGTCGATCTGGATCGTCTCGATGCGCGGAGCGTGCGCGCTCAGTTCGGTGCGGGTCGAGGACAGGGCCTTGCTCATCTCACCCAGGATGTGGGCGCGGCCTTCCTTTGCCTGGCGCAGCGCGACTTCGAAGATTTCCTGCGTGATGCCGGCGACCTTGATGTCCATCTGCATGGTGGTGATGCCCGCTTCCGTGCCCGCCACCTTGAAGTCCATGTCGCCGAGGTGATCCTCATCGCCCAGGATGTCGCTGATGACCGCGAACTCCTTGCCTTCCAGGATCAGGCCCATGGCGATGCCGGAGACGGGACGCTTCAAGGGCACGCCGGCATCCATCATCGAGAGCGAACCGCCGCAGACCGTCGCCATCGAGGACGATCCGTTGGACTCGGTGATGTCGCTGAGGACGCGGATCGTGTAGGGGAATTCCTCCTTGCTGGGCAGCACGGGGTGCAGGGCGCGCCATGCGAGCTTGCCATGGCCGACTTCGCGACGGCCCGGCGCGCCGAAGCGACCCACTTCGCCGACCGAATAGGGCGGGAAGTTATAGTGCAGCATGAAGCTTTCATAGTGGAGGCCGGTCAGGCCGTCGATCATCTGCTCGGCGTCCTTGGTGCCAAGCGTGGTGGTGCAGATCGCCTGCGTTTCGCCGCGGGTGAACAGCGCCGAACCATGGGTGCGCGGCAGGAAGCCCACCATCGCCTCGATCGGACGGATCTGCGTGGTGGTGCGGCCGTCGATGCGCTTGCCTTCCTTGAGGATGGCTGTGCGGACGATCTCCGCCTCCAGCTTCTTGGTCAGCTTGATGCCGGCCATGACGGTCTGGGCGTCCAGACCCTCTTCCGCGAAAAAGGCCTTGGCCTTGTCGCGGGCGGCGTTGATCGCGCTCGAACGGGCGGACTTGTCGGTCAGCTTGTAGGCGGCCGCGATGTCCTTGCCGATCAGCTTCTTGAGCTTCTTCTTGAGGTCGTCGAGATTGTCGCCCTTGGCGACGTCCCACGGATCCTTCGCGGCCTTTTCGGCGAGGTCGATGATCGCGTTGACGACCTTCTTCGACGCTTCATGGGCGAAGAGGACGGCGCCGAGCATCACGTCTTCCGAAAGCTCCTTGGCTTCGGATTCGACCATCATCACCGCATTGCCGGTGGCGGCGACGACCAGGTCGAGTTCGCCGGTCTTCACTTCGTCCAGCGAGGGGTTGAGCTGATATTCGCCATCCTTGTAGCCGACGCGGGCGGCGCCGATCGGACCCAGGAAGGGCACGCCCGACAGGGTCAGCGCGGCCGAGGCGGCGATCATCGCCACGATGTCGGGCTCGCTTTCGCCGTCGAAGCTCAGAACCTGGGCAATGACGTTGATTTCATTATAGAAACCTTCGGGGAAGAGCGGGCGGACCGGGCGGTCGATCAGGCGGGAAACCAGCGTTTCCTTTTCCGTCGCGCCGCGCTCGCGCTTGAAGAAGCCGCCCGGAATGCGACCGGCGGCCGAATATTTTTCCTGATAATGGACGGTCAGCGGGAAGAAGTCCTGTCCTTCCTTCACCGACTTGGCAGCGGTCACGGCGCACAGCACCACGGTTTCGCCATAGGTCGCCAGCACGGCGGCGTCGGCCTGACGCGCAATGCGGCCGGTTTCGAGCGTGAGGGTCTTGCCGCCCAGCTCGATTGATACCTTCTTTACATCGAACATTGGTTTTTTCCTTCGCCCGCCTGGCCCTATTGCCGGGCGGGGCCTGTCTGCGCGCTATCCGGCGCGCGGCGGTTTGGGGTAATGATCAACCCCTTTGACCGGACGATCGCACCGGATTGCGCGACCATCCATTTTAACGTGCTCCGGCGGAAGCCGGAGCCCAGGGTTCCAAACACAGCGCCCGGAACCCTGGATCCCCGCCTGCGCGGGGATGACCCAAACGTAATCGGCCCGCCGAAGCGGGCCGAACTTATTGGGTCACTTGCGCAGGCCCAGCTTGGCGATGAGGTCGGTGTAGCGCGCCCCATCCTTCTTCTTCAGGTAATCCAGCAGCGAACGGCGCTTGTTGACCAGCATCAGCAGGCCGCGACGGCTGTGGTTATCCTTGTGATGACCCTTGAAATGCTCGGTCAGGTTGGCGATGCGCTCCGAGAGGATCGCAACCTGGACTTCCGGCGAACCTGTGTCGCCCTCGGCACGGGCATGTTCCTTGATCAGCGCTTCCTTGCGCTCGGCAGTAATCGACATCGGCTTCCTTTCGTAACATCTAGAGATTGAAGCCGCGCACCACCCGGATTTCCCTAAGGGGTTCTGGGCCACTGGCCTCCACCAGCGCGACGGGCGTTGCGCCCTCCATCGCCAGCATGAGACCGGTATGCGGTTTCCCCACAAGCACCTTCCCCTGTCGGAGAGCCAGCGCTTCGTCGGGAGAGACTGCGAGAGCCGGGATGTCGTCCAGCCCTGCGGTCAACGGCAGCATAAGCTGCGCGATGCCGCCGCCCCTAGCAGCTTTGTCCAATTTGTCCAGCGAAATCGCGGATTCCAGGGTGAACGGCCCTGCCTTGACGCGGCGGAGCATGGTGACATGGCCGACCGTGCCGAGCGCGAGCGCGATGTCGCGGGCGAGGGAGCGGATATAGGTGCCCTTGGAGACATGGGCGCGGAGGGTGACGGAGGCGAGCCCCCTTGTCCCGATCTCTGGCCCTTCCGCCTCTTGTCCCTTGATGACGAGAGCGTGGATGGTGACGGCGCGGGTCTTCATCTCCACATCCTCCCCCTTGCGGGCGAGGTCGTAGGCGCGCCGGCCGTCGATCAGGATGGCGCTGTAGGCGGGGGGCGCCTGTTCGATGGGGCCGGTGAAGCAGGGCAATATCGCCTCCACATCGGCCAGCGTCGGGCGATGGTCACTGGCGGCGATTTCCTTGCCCTCCAGGTCCAGCGTGTCCGTCTGGACGCCGAAACGGACGGTGAAATCATAGATTTTGTCGCTGTCGAGCATCCGCCCGGCGAGCTTGGTCGCCTCCCCTACCGCGATGGGCAGCACGCCGGTCGCCAGCGGATCGAGCGTGCCGCCATGGCCGACCTTCCACTTGCCCGCGCCGCTGACGCGCAGGGCGCGCTTTACCGCGCTGACGGCCTGCGTCGAGCCGAGGCCATGGGGTTTGTCGAAGATGATCCAGCCGTGCATGGCGGCGCGCTCTAGCCCTCCTGTCGCCGGTTGTCAGCCCTTCCTGGACGGTCACGGCATTTGCGGTGGTCAGCGAGCGGAGCGCTTTTCCACGAAATGGCGGCGGCAGAGCGCGACATAGCGGTCGTTTCCGCCGATTTCGGTCTGTTCGCCTTCGCGGATCGGGCGCCCTTCCCCATCCACGCGCAGGTTCATGGTCGCCTTCCGCCCGCATTCGCAGATCGTCTTGATCTCCGTCAGCGTGTCGGCCAGGCCGAGCAGCGCGGCGCTGCCTTCGAACAATTGCCCCTGGAAATCGGTGCGGATGCCGTAGCAGAGGACGGGGATGGCCAGCCGGTCGGCCACCGCCGCAAGCTGCCAGACCTGGTCGGCGTTCAGGAACTGCGCCTCATCCACCAGCACGCAGGACAGGGGCGTCCGGGCATGCTGGGCGGAGATGGGCGCAAACAGGTCGGTCGCGGCGTCGAACAGATGCGCCTTCGCCTCCAGCCCGATGCGCGAGACGATCAGGCCCCGTTCGTAGCGGTCGTCTATCGCGGCGGTCCACAACATGGTTTCCATGCCGCGCTCGCGATAGTTGAAGCTGGATTGCAGCAGGGTCGTCGATTTGCCCGCGTTCATCGAGCTATAGTAGAAATAGAGCTTGGCCATCAGCGGGCCATCGGCGCGATCTGCTTGAGGAAGCGGACGAGCGCGTCGGCCAGGGCGATGCGCTTGTCGGAGAAGCTGTGGTCGGTCGGCCAGACCATCAGCCGCGTGTCGGGATTGGCGGATTGCGCGTCGGCGGTGACCTTGCGCGCCATGGCCCCGATGCCGCGTTCCGCCCCGATGATGACGAGCGGGCGGCGGCCATAGCCCACCAGCTTGCGGCCGAGGTCGAATTTTTCCGTGTCGGCACGGATTTCCGTGGTCAGGCTGTCATAGGTGGCGCCGTGCAGGGGCGGCAGGTCGCTGGCGACTTCGGCTTTCCAGGCGGCCTCGCCCTCCGGGGTGGAGAGCGCGGCGGCGGTTTCGGACGGATCCCAGGGGTCGATCAGGAAGAGGCCCGCGACATGGGGTTCGGCGGCGGCGACATCGGCGGCCATGAAGCCGCCCATGCTGTGACCCGCGACAACGATGGCGCTGGTATCAATGCGGTATCGGGCGACGGTGGCGGATTGCTGAAGATATTGCAGGGCGTTCCAGGCGTCTTCGGAGGCGTGGGTGAAGGAGAAGCTGCCGGGGCTGCCCCAACTGCCGCGATAATGGAGGGTCAGGACATTCCATCCGGCGCGGCGGGCGGCCTGGGCAAGGTCCAGATTCTGCTCGTTGCCGGGGAAGCCGTGGAGGAGGAGCAGCGTCGGGTGCAGGCCGGAACCGGCGGCGGTGTAGAGGACCGTGTTGAGCGCGCCGTCTTCGGAGGGGATGGTGAAGGCGCTCATGGCGGCGGGATAGGCAGCGTCGGGCGCGGGGTCGCTGGTGACGGCGGGGTGGATAGGCGCTTCCTTGGCGGCGGCGGGTATGGCCAGCGTCAGCGCGCCTGCCAATATGCCGATCTTTTTCATGCGCCTCTGCCCCTTTTGCTCCTGCCGGAGAGAAGCTGTTAGCGGGGCTGCGCCGTCACGTCGACGGTGGAAAAAGACTTTCGATCAAGCGCAATGTGCTCCTGCGAAGGCAGGAGCCCAGTTCTGCCGCCTGGACTAGGCTCCTGCCTTCGCAGGAGCACGTCGCGCTTAATCCTCCTCGATTTCCGGCTGCTCCAGGTCGCGGGCTACCTTGGGGTCGCGGAGCAGCTTGTCGATATGGCTGCCCTCGTCGAAGCTTTCGTCCGCCAGGAATTTGAGCTTCGCCGCATATTTGAGGCGGATGCGGGTCGCGACCTCCCGCTGGAGAAAGGCGGTGTTGGTGCGCAGAGCCTTCAGCACAGCCTCCTCATCCTGGCCGAGCAGCGATTTGATGAAGACAGTCGCGTGGCGCAGGTCGGGGGACATGAGGACTTCGGTGACGCTGACCACATGGCTGGCGAGGACATCGTCATGCACGTCACCGCGCTGGAGGATGTCGGACAGGACATGGCGCACCTGTTCGCCCACGCGGAGGAGCCGGACGGAGGGGCCTTCATTGGGAGCGGGCATCATATCCTCCCCTCCCGCAAGCGGGAGGGGGAACATGGATCACAGCGTGCGGGCGCGTTCCTCGACCTCGAACAGTTCCAGCGTGTCGCCGGGCTTGATGTCGTTGGTGTCCTGGAGCACCGCGCCGCATTCCATGCCTGCGCGGACTTCGGAGACGTCGTCCTTGAAGCGGCGGAGCGAGGCGATGTGGGTGCGCGACACGATGACATCCTCGCGGGTGAGGCGCGCTGCCAGACCCTTGCGGATGATGCCTTCGAGGACGAGCAGGCCCGCCGCCTTGTCCTTCTTGCCCGCCGGGAAGACCTGAAGCACCTCGGCCCGGCCGACGATGGTTTCGATGCGTTCCGGCGCCAACTGGCCAGCCATTTCGCCGCGAACTTCCTCAAGCAGGTCGTAGATCACGTCATAATAGCGCAGCGAGATCTTCTCGCGCTCCGCCAACTGGCGCGCCTTGGCATTGGGGCGCACGTTGAAGCCGATCAGCGGGGCGCGGCTGGCGGCCGCCAGCGTGACGTCGCTTTCAGTGATCGCGCCGACGCCCGAATGCAGGATGCGGACCTTGATCTCGTCGGTCGAGATGCGGTTCAGCGACGAGACGATCGCTTCCACCGAACCCTGCACGTCGCCCTTCACCACCACCGGATATTCGATGACCTTGGTGTTCAGCGCCGAGAACATATGTTCAAAGCTCGTCGGGGCGGCCGTGGTGCGCTTCTTGGTCGCCTGTTCCTGGCGATAGGCGGCGACTTCGCGGGCGCGGGCCTCGTTCTCGACGACGGTGAGCTGGTCGCCCGCCATCGGCACGCCGGACAGGCCCAGAACCTCGACCGGGGTCGAGGGACCGGCGGTCTTCACATTCTGGCCCTTGTCGTTGATCATTGCGCGGACCTTGCCGCTTTCCGACCCGATGACGAAGGTGTCGCCGATCTTGAGCGTGCCCTTGCGCACCAGCACGGTGGCGACCGCGCCGCGGCCCTTGTCCAGCTGCGCCTCGACCACATTGCCTTCGGCGGCGCGGTCGGGATTGGCGGTCAGTTCGAGCAGTTCGGCCTGGAGCATGATCTTGTCGAGCAGATCGTCGAGGCCCGTCCGCTTGAGCGCGGAAACCTCCACGTCCTGCGTTTCGCCGCCCATATCCTCGACCACGATCTCATGTTCGAGCAGGCGTTCGCGGATACGCTGGGGATTGGCTTCGGGCTTGTCGACCTTGTTGATCGCGACGATCATCGGCACGCCGGCGGCCTTGGTGTGGTTGATGGCCTCGATGGTCTGGGGCATCAGCCCGTCGTCCGCCGCCACCACCAGGATGACGATGTCGGTGACGTTGGCGCCGCGCGCGCGCATTTCCGAAAAGGCCTCGTGGCCCGGCGTGTCGAGGAAGGTGATGGTGTCGCCGCCCTTCGTCTTCACCTGATAGGCGCCGATATGCTGGGTGATGCCGCCGCTTTCGCCCGACACGACGTTGGTGCCGCGCAACGCGTCGAGCAACGACGTCTTGCCATGGTCGACATGGCCCATGATGGTCACGACCGGCGGACGGGCTTTAAGCGTTTCGGGCGCGTCGACCTCGCCCTCCATGCCGATTTCGACGTCGGCGTCGGACACGCGCTGGATACGGTGGCCGAATTCCTCGACCAGCAGTTCCGCCGTATCCTGGTCGATCGGCTGGTTGAGCGTGACGGCGGTGCCCATCTTGAACAGGGCCTTCACCAGGTCCGCGCCCTTTTCGGCCATGCGGTTGGCCAGTTCCTGGACGGTGATGCTTTCCGGCACGACCACGTCGCGCGTCTGCTTCTCGCGCTGCTGGGCGCCGCCGGAATAATGGGCGCGACGTTCCTTCTCGCGGGCGCGCTTCAGCGCGGCGAGGCTGCGGGCGCGGGCGCTGTCGTCATCCGCAAGGGCGCGGGTGACGGTGAGCTTGCCGGCCTGGCGGCGATTGTCGTCGCCGCGCTTGGCGCGGTCAGGCTTGGCCGGTTCGGGGCGCTTGACCGGCGCGACCGGCGTGAAGCGGCGCGGCGGCGGCATGGCGGTCGAGGCGGCGGACTTCGGCTCGGCGGCGGAGGGCGCGGCGTCGACCGGAACATCAGCGGCGGTCGACCCGGATTCCTCGACAGGCGCCCTGGCGGCTTCCTCGGCCGGCCCGGTCTCGACTTCGGGCTGACGCGTGGTTTCGACCTCGGCCGCTTCGGTAGCCTGGCGGTTTTCCTCGGCGCGGCGCTTTTCCTCCTCGCTCGCGGCAAGGCGCTGGGCGTCTTCGCGGCGGCGCGCTTCCTCCAGCGCGGACATGCGGGCTTCCTCGGCCTCGCGCAGCAGCTTCGCCTGCAATTCCTGACGCGACATCAGGCTTTGCGGCGGCGCCGGACGGGCGGGGGCCGGCTGCGGCGCGCGGGCCTGCGGCGGCTGCGTCGAAGGCGCGGCAGCAACGGGCGTGGGATCGGCCTGCGGCTCAGGCGCAGCGTGGCCGGCTTCGCCCGGCTTGCCCAGGATGCGGCGCCGCTTCACCTCGACCACGACCGTATTCTTGCGGCCATGGCTGAACTGCTGCTGCACCTGACCGGACTCGACCGTGCGCTTGATCCCCAGCGGCTTGCGGCCCAGAACCGGCTTGTCTTCCTTGCTGTCACTCATACGACTGAACTATACCCTTCACATCAACCCGACCGGCAAGGCCCGTCGGCGCCTTCATTCCAATGCTACCTCAGGCGCCCAGTGCCCCTGCGGAGTCACGCTCCCCATGCACCGGCGCTCCGTTAGCGCAACCCAGATAGCTTTCCAAGCGGCCTATGGCGCCGCGCAGACGTGACGCCGCACGCGAGTCGGTCACCGCGATATGGACGACATTGTCCCGCCCCATTGCCATAGATAGGGCGTGTCGGTCCACAGGCAAGACGATGCCCGCCAAATCCGTGCCCTCGGCCTCCTGTCCGACGCGGAGCGCCTGGTCCAGCTTCCGGTTGCCGTCAGCGGCCGCGTCGGCGGCGTGGAGCAGCAGCGTGACGTCGCCCTTGCGGCAGGCGACATCGATCTTTTCGGAGCCGGTCAGGACCATGGACGCCTTCGCCTCCAGCCCCAGGCGGTCGAGCAGCGCCTTGCGCAGGCCGTCCTCGATCAGCGCGGGCAGCGTGTCGGGGATGTGCAGGTCGCCGGTCTTGAAGGCGCGGGCGAGCGCGCCCTTGAGCTTGCCCTTGGCGAGGGTCTGTTCGAGTTCGGCGCGGGTAACGCCGATCCAGGCGCCGCGGCCGGGGGCCTTGGCGCGGATGTCGGGCAGGATTTCGCCGTTCGGGCCGCAGGCGAGGCGCACCAGCATCTCCGGGTCGGCGCGGTCGCCGGACAGGATGCATTTGCGTTCGGTCATGCTTTTTCTCCCCTCCCTTCCAGGGAGGGGTTGGGGGTGGGTCGCGCGTAGCGCGCATCCGCCCTCGCCCAATCGCCGTTGCTGGCGATTGCTGATGCAATCGCACCCACCCTTGATCGGAGGCACGTGACTCCGATCAACCCCTCTCTGGAAGGGAGGGGAGTTGGTAGGGTAGCGCTATGGGGCGAGCTTAACCTCTCATCGGGAAGTGACCGCGGCATGGGCGTCCTCCCCTGCTTTGGGCGCGTCGCGGTCGGCAATGAGTTGGCCGCCTGCGCCGTAATTTTCCGTCGAAATCCCGGAAATCACCACCTGAACGGCGGCAGGCGACTTCCCCAGCCGCTCGACAAGCGACCGGGTGACGTCGGCGACGATGGCCGCCTTCTGCTCGCGGGTGGCGTTTCCGGCCAGACGGATGTCTACGAAGGGCATCTGCGCTTACGCTTCCTCGCCTTCGAACCAGTGGGCGCGGGCGGCCATGATGATCTCATTGCCCTGTTCCTCGGTGAGGCCATATTCGGCCAATATGCCGCCCTTGTCCTCTTCCTTGTTCTCGCGGCGGCGGCGCTGGTCGACGCGCTTCTTCGCAACCAGTTCGTCGGTGGCGAGATCGGCCAGATCGTCCAGCGTCTTGATGCCCGCCTTGCCCAGCGTCACCAGCATGGCTTCGGTGAGGTGCGGCATGTCGGCCAGCGCGTCCTCGACGCCCAGCGCCTGGCGTTCCTCGCGGGCGGCGGCTTCGCGGCGGTCCAGCGCTTCCTGGGCGCGGCTCTGCAATTCGGCGGCTAGGTCTTCGTCGAAGCCCTCGATCGCGGCCAGTTCCTCGACGCCGACATAGGCGACTTCTTCCAGTTCGCCGAAGCCCTCTGCCACCAGAAGCTGCGAGAGGGTTTCGTCCACGTCCAGTTCGTTCTGGAACATCTCGGAGCGGGCGACAAATTCCTTCTGGCGCTTTTCGGACGCATCGGCCTCAGTCATGATGTCGATGGCCTTGCCGGTGAGCTGGCTGGCGAGGCGGACATTCTGGCCGCGGCGGCCGATTGCGAGCGAAAGCTGATCGTCGGGAACGACGACCTCGATCCGCTCCTCCTCCTCGTCGATGACGACGCGCGCGACCTGCGCGGGCTGGAGTGCGTTGACGACGAAGGTCGCCGTGTCTTCCGACCAGGGGATGATGTCGATCTTCTCGCCCTGCATTTCCTGCACGACGGCCTGCACACGGCTGCCCTTCATGCCGACGCAGGCGCCGACCGGGTCGATGCTCGAATCGCGGCTGATGACGCCGATCTTGGCGCGGCTGCCCGGATCGCGGGCGGCGGCCTTGATCTCGATCACGCCGTCGTAGATTTCGGGCACTTCCTGCGCAAACAGCTTCTTCATGAATTCGGGATGGGCGCGGCTGAGGAAAATCTGCGGCCCGCGATTTTCGCGGCGCACGTTCAGGATCACCGAGCGGATGCGGTCGCCGACGCGGACCACTTCGCGGGGGATCTGCTGGTCGCGGCGGATGACGCCCTCGGCGCGGCCAAGGTTCACCACGACATGGCCGAATTCGACCGACTTGACGACGCCGGTGATGATTTCACCCACGCGGTCCTTGAATTCCTCATGCTGGCGCTCGCGCTCGGCGTCGCGGACCTTCTGGAAGATCACCTGCTTGGCCGACTGGGCGTCGATGCGGCCCAGGTCGATAGGAGGCAGCGGGTCGACGATGAAGTCGCCGATCACGGCGTCCTTCTTCAGCTTCTGCGCCTGGCGCAGGTCGACCTGCTTGAAATAATCGTCCACGACCTCGACCACTTCGACCACGCGCCACAAGCGCAGATCGCCGGTTTCCGGGTCCAGCTTGGCACGGATGTCGTTTTCCGCGCCGTAGCGGGCGCGGGCGGCGCGCTGGATCGCGTCTTCCATCGCCTCTATGACGATGGCCTTGTCGATCATCTTTTCGCTGGCCACCGAATTGGCGATGGCGAGCAGTTCGGCCTTGTTGGCGGAAATGGCGTTGGCCATGATCGTTAAACCCTTACTCTTCGGTTTCGAACTCGTCCGCCCCATCGGAGGAGAGCGGCATACTAGCAGCAATCAGCGCGTCGGTCAGTATCAGCTTGGCATCGCCCACCAGCGCGAAGGGGATGGCGACGTCCCCGGCCTTGGCGTCGGCGAACAAAATGTCCTCGCCCTCCACGCCTTTCAGCACGCCCCGGAAGCTCTTGCGGCCGGAGACGGTTTCGGTGGCGGCGATCTTCGCCTCATGCCCAGCCCATTCGAGGAAATCGGTGATGCGGGTCAGCGGGCGGTCGATGCCCGGCGAGCTGACCTCCAGCCGATAGGCCTCCTCGATCGGGTCGGCCTCGTCCAGCACGTCCGAGAGGCGGCGGGAGATGGCGGCGCAATCCTCTATGACGAGTTGCTTCGTTTCCGGGCGCTCCGCCATGATCTGAAGCGTATATTCGTCACCCGACCCGAACAGCTTGATGCGCACGAGGTCGAAGCCCAGGGCCTTCACCTCCGGTTCGATCAGGGCTGTCAGTTCGGCGATGTCCGCCATGAAGTCTCCACAAGCAAATATGCAGCTTCCCTGTTGCCGCAGGCGTTTCGCCCGCGACCCCGACATGTTTGACGATGTAAGGAAGCAAGCGCGATATAGGCAGAATGCCGCAAAGCTGCAACATTATTTGTCGCGGAACATTTCATCGTCCGACGAGGAGGAAAAAGATGCGCCATTTCGCCCTGACCGCCCTGCCCCTCACCCTCAGCATGACCCCGATCGCCTGTTCGGCGGACAATGCCGCAGGGCAGAATGCGGCCCCGGAAAAGCCGTTCAAGACCTCGGTGATCGCGGATTTCGAGTCTCCCTGGGCGATGACCTTCCTGCCGGACGGGCGGATGCTGGTGACGGAGAAGGCGGGCGAGATGATCCTGTTCGATCCGAAGAACGGGACGAAAATTCCCGTCGCGGGGATTCCGCCGGTGGACAGCGCAGGTCAGGGCGCGCTGATGGACGTGGTGCCCGCGCCCGGCTTTGCGGAGAATGGGACGGTTTATTTCAGCTTCTCCGAGGCGGGTCCGGGGGGCAAGGGCGTGGCGCTGGCCCGCGGCATTTTCAAGCAGGCGAGCGACGGGACGACCAAGCTGGACGGGGTGAAGGTGATTTTCCGCGCCAGCCCCTATGTCGAGGGCAACGGCCATTATTCGGGGCGGATCGCCTTTTCGCCGGACGGGAAATATCTGTTCTTCACCAATGGCGAGCGGCAGAAATTCGATCCGGCGCAGGATCCGAAATCGACCTTGGGCAAGGTATTGCGGTTGAATCTGGATGGAAGCCCGGCGGCGGGCAATCCGTTGGCGGCGAAGGGATTTCATCCGGCGGTCTGGTCCTATGGGCATCGCAACCTGCTGGGGATCGCCTTCGACAAGGACGGGCGGCTCTGGGAGCAGGAGATGGGGCCGAAGGGCGGGGATGAGGTCAATCTGATCAAGCCGGGGTTGAATTATGGCTATCCCCTCGCCTCCAATGGCAGCCATTATGATGGGCGGGACATTCCCGATCATAAGGCGGGCGACGGGTTTGAGGCGCCCAAAGTCTGGTGGAATCCGGTGATCTCGCCGGGCGGGCTTGTCTATTATTCGGGCGACCTGTTTCCGCAGTGGAAGGATTCGCTGTTCATCGGCGGGCTGTCGAGCGAGGCGCTGGTGCGGGTGAAGCTGGACGGGGAGAATGCCGCCAAGGCCGACCAGTGGGACATGGGCGCGCGTATCCGCGAGGTGGAGCAAGGTCCGGACGGGGCGCTCTGGCTGCTGGAGGATGGCGGGCAAGGGTCGCGGGGGCGGTTGTTGAAGTTGACGCCTGCCCAGGGGTGATCCGTGTTCCTGCGAAGGCAGGAACACCTTGCGCCTGTGGAACCGAAACGAAAAACGGGGCTATTTGGCCCCGTTCTCTTACACCAACCGGCTTTGCTTGACCGCCGCTTCGATGAAGCTGGCGAACAATGGATGCGGGTCGAAGGGTTTGGATTTGAGTTCCGGATGGAACTGCACGCCGACGAACCAGGGGTGGTCGGGCCGCTCGACGATTTCCGGGAGCGTGCCGTCGGGGGACATGCCGGAGAAGATCAGCCCGCCCTTTTCCAGCGGTTCGCGATAGCCCGCGTTCACCTCATAGCGGTGGCGGTGCCGTTCGCTGATGTCGGTGGCGTCATAGATGCCCGCGACGACGCTGTTGCCGGTGAGCTTCGCCGGATAGGCGCCCAGCCGCATGGTGCCGCCAAGGTCGGTTTCGGCGGTGCGCTTCTGCAGGCCTTCCTTGCTCATCCATTCGGTGATGAGGCCGACGACCGGCTCGCTGGTTTCGCCGAATTCGGTGGTGGAGGCGTTGGCGATGCCCGCCGTGTTCCGCGCCCCCTCTATGCAGGCCATCTGCATGCCGAGGCAAATGCCGAAGAAGGGCACGTTGCGTTCGCGGGCGAATTTGACGGAGGCGATCTTCCCCTCCGACCCGCGCACGCCGAAGCCGCCGGGGACGAGGATGCCGTGCATCGGTTCCAGGCGGGCGGCGATGTCCGCGCCCTCCTCCTCGAACAGTTCGGCGTCCAGCCATTTGATGTTGACCTTCACCCGGTTGGCGAAGCCGCCATGGGTCAGCGCCTCATAGAGCGACTTGTAGGCATCGGGCAGGCCGACATATTTGCCGACGACGCCGATGGTGACTTCGCCCTCCGGATTCTGCTGCCGGTCCATGATGTCGTGCCAGCGGTCCAGCTTGGGCGCGGGGGCGTTTTCGATGCCGAAGGCGCGCAGCACTTCGTCGTCCAGCCCCTCCGCATGATATTGCGTCGGGACCGCGTAGATGCTGCTGGCGTCGAGCGCGGGGATGACCGCTTCGGGACGGACATTGCAGAAGAGGGCGATCTTGCGCCGCTCGCTTTCCGGCAGCGGATGTTCGCAGCGGCAGAGCAATATGTCGGGCTGGATGCCGAGCGAGGTCAGTTCGCGCACGCTGTGCTGGGTCGGCTTGGTCTTCAGCTCGCCCGCCGCCGCGATATAGGGGACCAGCGTCACATGGACGAAGATGGAGCGGTTGCGCCCCAGATCGTTATGCAACTGGCGGATCGCCTCCATGAAGGGGAGCGATTCGATGTCGCCCACCGTGCCGCCGATCTCGCACAGCACGAAATCGAGGTCGTCGGAGTCGGCGAGGGCGAAGGCCTTGATCTCGTCCGTGACGTGCGGGATGACCTGCACCGTCGCGCCCAGATAGTCGCCGCGCCGTTCGCGCTGGATGATAGTCTGATAGACCCGGCCCTGCGTCACATTGTCCGACTGCCGCGCCGAAACGCCGGTGAAGCGCTCATAATGGCCAAGATCGAGGTCGGTTTCCGCCCCGTCGTCGGTCACATAGACCTCGCCATGCTGATAGGGACTCATCGTGCCCGGATCGACGTTGAGATAGGGATCGAATTTCCGAATGCGCACACGGAAACCTCGCGCCTGCAGCAGTGCTGCGAGCGAAGCGGCCATCAGGCCCTTGCCAAGCGAGGAGACCACGCCGCCGGTGATGAAAATATACCGCGCCATGGGAGGAGAGGCTTAGCCTTTTACAAACGAGTTGGGCAAGCGCGCGAATCATCGCGCGTGCGAAAAAAGATCGAAATGACCGTAAGGCGGCTTAGTTGGCGAGCGGAACCGCGCCGTTGGCGGCATTGCCGCTCGCCGCGCCAGCAGCGCCGGCCAGCGGATCGTTGCCGGTCGCCGGGGCCGGACCGGATGCCGGAGCGGCCGGCGCCTGCTTCACCAGAGAGGTGTCGATGTCGCTCGGCCGGTGCTGGATCGAGGCGATCACCGCGAGCACGACCGACAGCGTCACGAAGATGCCGGCGAGAACCGTGGTCGATCGGGTCAGGAAGTCCGCCGCGCCGCGCGCCGACATGAACCCCGCCGGGCTGCCGCCGACGCCCAGGCCGCCGCCTTCCGACTTCTGCATCAGGATGACGGTGACCAGCAGGGCAGCGACGATGGCCTGCACGACGAGGATGAAGGTGAACATGAGACGAATATCTGTCCGGTAAAGGGTGCGTTGACGCGCACATAGCGATGATGGCGCGCCGGGGCAACCGCCCCCGTCCTATCCCCTCCCGCAGGCGGGAGGGGTTGGAGGTGAGTGGGCGGCGGCATGCGGCGTTATCGCATGGTTGATGGCATGGAAGCTCGCTGCGCTCGCACCCATCCCTTCCCCCTCCCTTGAAAGGGAGGGGCTTATTTTTTTGTTGGGGTCAGGCCGCCGCCGCGATCACCGGGGCGAATTTCGCCGCCGTCAGGCTCGCGCCGCCGATCAGGCCGCCGTCGACATCGGCCAGCGCCAGAAGCTCCGCCGCATTGTCGCCGTTCATCGATCCGCCATAGAGGATTCGCATCGCGTCGGCATCCGGGCCGATCCGGCTCGCCAGCGCGGCGCGCAGGGCGGCGTGCATCGCGGCGACCGCTTCCATTGTGGGGATCCGGCCCGTGCCGATGGCCCAGATCGGTTCATAGGCGATGGCCAGCCAGTCGGACGCCGCGCCTTCCGGCAAGGAGGCGAGCAGTTGCGCCGAAACCACCGCCTCCGCATCCCCCGCGTCGCGCACGTCCAGGCTTTCGCCCACGCAGAGGATGACCTTCAGCCCCGCAGCCTTGGCCGCCAGCGCCTTCGCCGCGATGTCCGCGTCGGTTTCGCCCTGGTCCTGCCGCCGCTCGCTATGGCCGACGATGGTCCAGCTTGCCCCGGCTTCGGCCAGCATGGCGGCGGAGAGGCAGCCGGTATGCGCGCCGCTTTCCTTCATATGGCAGTCCTGCGCGCCGATGAAGGCCGCGCCCTTCACGCCATTCGCCGCCGAAATCAGCGTCGCGGGCAGGCACAGCCCGACTTCCGCCGCCGGATAGTCGCGCGCCAGCCCGCCAATGGCCTCCACCTCGCCCAATTGGGCGCGCAGGCCGTTCATCTTCCAGTTGCCGACAACCAGCTTCCGCCTGCTCATCGATCTTTCCCCTTATGCTTATTGCTGCACGGTTCCCTGCGGCGCGGCTCTCCAATCCGCGCGCCGGGTTGGCCGAGCCGATGAACGGCGTGCGGGCATTTGTCCAGCCTTGGCGCCCCACCGCCCCTTGCCCACGCGACGATCCGCCCTTAAAGCGGGCCGCCATCAAAGCCGCTTTTACGGACTTTCCTTCATGCTTTCAGTCTTTCGCCGTTTCATCCGCTCCAAATTGGGCGCCTTTGCGGCCCTGATCTTCCTGGGGATCATCGCGGCCGCCTTCATCATGGGGGACATCACGAGCGGCAAGTTCGGATCGTCCATGGGCGGCGGCGAAACCGCGGCCAGGGCGGGCGGAGCGCGCCTCACCATGACCGAATTCCAGGACCGGGTGCAGCGCGTGTTCGAAAATGCGCGCCGGTCCAATCCGGGGTTGCAGATCGGCGACTTCCTGGCGCAGGGCGGCGCGGCGCAGGTCTATGACCAGCTTGTCGCGTCGATGACGCTGAAGGAATATGCGAGCGACCAGAAGGTCCATATCTCCAAGCGGCTGGTCGATGCCCAGATCGCGCAGATCCCCGCCTTCCAGGATGCGGCCGGCAATTTCAGCCAGGAAAATTTCCGGCAATTGCTGCTGCGCGAACGGATCACCGAACAGGCGCTGCGCGACGACATCAGCCGGGAGATATTGGAGCGCCAGATGCTTGCCCCCTTGGGACTCGGCGTGAAGCTGACCGACTCCATGGTGCTGCCCTATGCCTCGCTGCTGCTGGAGGCGCGCCAGGGCACCATCGCCGTCATTCCCGCCACCGCTTTCAAGGACATCGCCGACCCGACCGACGCGCAGCTTGACGACTTCTACAGGAAGAATGCGGCGCGCTACACCATTCCGGAACAGCGCCGCATCCGCTATGCGGTGATCGACGCCGAACGCTTCGCCCAGGCGGCGCAGCCGACCGATGCGGAAATCGCCAGCTATTACAACCAGAAAAAGGCAGCCTATGCCGCGAGGGAAAGCCGCAGCTTCGAGCAGTTGATCCTGCCGACGCAGGCCGCCGCCAAGGCGATCGCGGACCAGGTGAAGGGCGGCAAGTCGCTCGCCGCGGCGGCGCAATCGGCCGGCCTCTCCGTCTCCGAACTGAAGGACCAGAGCCGGGAAGCGCTGGCCTCCGCCGCATCCGCCGCCGTCGCCAATGCCGGTTTCGCCGCCAAGCAGGGCGAACTGGCGGGGCCGCTGCGCGGATCGCTGGGCTGGGTGCTGCTGCGCGTCACGGCGGTCAGGACGACCCCGGCCCGCGCCCTGGCGGCGGTGCGGGACGAGATCGTCGCCGCGCTGCGCGCGCAGAAGGAAAAGCGGCTGCTCAACGACTTCACCGGCAAGATAGAGGATCAGATCGCCAATGGCGGCAGCTTCGATGAAGTGGTGAAGGACAATGGCCTGAAGCTGGAGACCACGCCCTTCCTCGTCTCCTCCGGCAAGCAGGTGGAGGATGCCGCCTATCAGGTTCCGGCTGACGTGAAGCCGCTGCTCGCCCCCGTCTTCGGCATGAGCCAGGACGACGACGCGCAACTGGTTCCGATCGTGGCGGAGAAGCGCTATGCGCTGGCCGCGCCCGGCGACATCCAGGCCGCCGCGCCGCCGCCGCTCGCCAAGGTGAAGCCGCTGGTGGCGATGCAGTACAAGCTTGCCCAGGGCAATGAGAAGGCCAAGGCGCTGGCCGAGCAGATCCGCGCCAAGGTCGCCAAGGGCATGAAACTGGACGAGGCGGTCGCCTCCGCCGGCATCGCCCTGCCCAGGCCGCAAGTGGTGGGCGGCCGCCGCGCCGACATCATGCGCGACGGCCAGCGTCCGCCCGCCGAGGTGGCGATGCTGTTCACCATGGCGACCAACAGCGTGAAGACGTTGCCCGCCGGGCAGGATCGGGGCTATTTCGTGGTGCAGTTGAACGGCATCAAGCGCGGCGACGCGGGCAGCGACAAGGCGCTGGTCAACCAGGTTCGCGACCAGCTCAGCGAAGTGGTGGGCCAGGAATATGGCCAGCAGTTCGAGCGCGCCGTCGAAAAGGAACTGGGCGTCAAGCGCAACCCCAATGCCGTGGCCTCCGTCCAGCGCGCGCTGGCCAGCGCCAATGGCGGCGGTCAGTAAGATGGGCGCAGGGGGACCGGCGGCAATGGACGGCATGGAAAGCGCGCGCAAGGCACTGGCGGCGGGTCGATCCGCGCTGGTGTGGCGGCGCCAGATCGCCGACACCGACACGCCGATTTCCGCGGCGCTCAAATTGTTCGAGGCCGACCGTGGCGACTTCCTGCTGGAATCGGTCGAGGGCGGCGCTGTGCGGGGCCGTCACAGCCTGATCGGCCTGGCCCCCGACCTCGTCTTCCGGGCGCAGGGCCATGCGGCGGAGATCAACCGGCAATGGGCGACCGACCGGCAGGCCTTCGTGCCGGAAGGCGCCGACGCGCTGGATGCTTTGCGGGCGCTGGTGGCGGAATGCCGGGCGGAACTCGACCCGGCGCTGCCGGCCGCTCTGGCCTGCCTGGTCGGCTATTTCGGCTACGAGACGGTCGGGCTGGTGGAAAAGCTGCCGCGTCCGCCTGAAAATTCTATCGCTCTGCCGGACATGCTGTTCGTGCGGCCGACCGTCATATTGGTGTTCGACCGGCTGGCCGACGCGCTGTTCCTGGTCGCGCCGGTGTGGAAGGGCAGCTTTGCCGATGCCGACCGCGCCGTTGAGCAGGCGCTGGAGCGGATCGACGCGGTCGCCGCGAAGCTGGCGG